>JAUNAI010000044.1 GCA_030527705.1 Planctomycetia bacterium
GGCAGTTTTCTTGGCAGTTTTCTTTACTGCCTTTTTCGTCGCTTTTTTCGTCGGCTTTTCGTCTGTAGAATCGTCACCGTCTGCCGATTTTACCGACTTTTTCGCAGTTTTTTTCGTTGTTTTTTTGGCGGCTTTCTTCTTGGAAGGACCTTTCGCCGCACGGACTGCCAGAAGTTCCAGCGCTTCATCGAGCGTCAGTTCCTCCAGATTCGCCGTCCGTGGGAGTGACGCATTCGTCGCGCCGTCCGTCACATACGGTCCGAAACGCCCTGCCATGAGCTTCACTTCCTTCTCCGTCACCGGTGAAACTCCGAGAATTTTGGCGGAAGACCGTGTACTCTCACCACGCGCGGAACGTCGGTTTTTCGGTTGCGCGATAATCTCAATCGCCTGCTCTAGCGTCACGTCCAGCGGTGACACATCATCCGGTAAAGAACGCGTTTCCTCATTCCACTTCACGTACGGTCCGTAACGCCCGTTCGACGCGATAATCTCGGCTCCATCGTCCGGGTGAACGCCGAGCGTCCGCGGCAACTGTAGCAGTTTTAATGCCGTTTCCAGGTCGATTTCCGCCGGGTCCATCCCTTTCAGAAGTGACGCATTTCGCGGCTTTTCGTCGTCCTCGTCGTTCGCGTCGCCACACTGAATATACGGTCCGAAACGCCCAACTTTCACATAAATCGGCTTTCCAGATTCCGGGTCCATTCCGAGCGGCTGTTCTCCCTGAAGCGCACTTTCAAGCATTTCCAGCCCTTTTTCGACCGTCAACTCGTCTGGCGCCATCGATTCCGGGACACTCACCCGTGCCTCACCCTGTTCCAAGAACGGTCCGTACCGCCCGACACGGACATGTAACGGTTCCCCGCCATCTTTCGGCGTACCAATTTCAATCGTACTAATCGCACGCGCATCAATCTGGTCCAGCATATTCGCCAGAAGCGGTTTCAGTCCGGGAATTTCCCCTTCCTTCCGACCTTCATCATTCCCGAAATAAAATTCGTTCAGATAATCGATCCACTCTCGCTCGCCACGGCTGATTGCGTCCAAATCGTCTTCCATATCTGCCGTGAATTGATAGTCAATCAGGTCCGGTAGGTGCGTTTCGAGCAACTTACAGACCGCGAACGCCACCCACGTCGGAATCAGCACGTTTCCACGCTTAAAGACGTAATTTCGCGCCAAAATCGTGTCGATAATCGACGCATACGTACTCGGACGTCCGATTCCCTTTTCTTCCAGCGTCCGCGTCAACGCGGCTTCACTGAATCGATTTGGGGGCTGCGTCGTGTGGATTTTAGGCTCTAATTCCCGACACTTTATCCGTTCCCCTATCGTCACAGGCGGCAGAAGTCGTTCACCGTCGGAGTCTTCCATTTCGTCCGTCCCCTCGATGTACGCACGAAGATACCCCTGAAACAAAATCGTTTTCCCAGACGTCGTGAATTCCGCATCGTCGAGCTGGAGCGCAATCGTCCGACGCTGACCGTGCGCGTCCGTCATCTGAGACGCCACCGTCCGCTTCCAGATCATATCGAATAACTTGAATTCGTCCGCCGATAACAGATTTTTCACATCTTCCGGCATCTTAAACGTCGTCCCAGCCGGGCGAATCGCTTCGTGCGCTTCCTGCGCGTTTTTCACTTTCGTCTGGTACGTCCGCGCCTGTGCCGGAAGGAATTCTTTCCCGTAATACCGACTGACCAGCTCCCGCGCGGCATGCAAAGCCTCTTCCGACAGTGCCGTCGAGTCCGTACGCATGTAGGTAATGTACCCGTTTTCGTAAAGACTCTGCGCCACCGTCATCGTGCGACGTGCCGTAAATCCATACTTTCGGTTCGCCTCCTGCTGTAACGTACTCGTCGTAAACGGAGCCGGCGGACGTTGCGTGAAGTCTTTATTTTCGACGCGCGTAATCGTCGCTTCTTTCGTCTTTTCCAATCGTGCCAGAAGATCCAACACTTCCGCCTCAGTCATCTGGAGGCAGTCTGAATTCTTCAGCATCCCCGTCGTCGCATCAAAATCGCGGCTCGTCGGAATTTTCCGCCCGTTAACAGACTCTAGTGTCGCCTGAAAAGTCTGAAATTTAAACGTCTCGAACATACCGAGCAAGTCCCAGTAAGTTGCGCTCCGGAACGCCATCCGCTGTCGCTCTCGGTCCACGATAAGCCGAACCGCGACGCTCTGGACACGCCCAGCTGAGAGTTTTGGCCGAACTTTTCGCCACAGCAACGGTGACACATCGTAACCGTAGAGACGGTCCAAAATACGCCGCGTTTCCTGCGCCCGGACGAGTGCTTCGTCAATCTGACGCGGATTTTCCAGCGCCTTGAGAATCGCACTCCGTGTAATTTCATGGAAAACCAGCCGTTTTACCGGAACTTTCGGCTTCAAAACCTGACACAGATGCCAACTAATCGCTTCTCCTTCGCGGTCTTCATCTGTCGCGAGATACAGCTCGTCTGCATCCTTCAACAACGCCTTAAGTCGGTCAACCTGCTTCTTTTTCTCTTTAGACACGACGTAAACCGGGTTAAAATCATGATCGACATCGACGCCGAGATACGCCCAATCTTCACCACGATACTTTTCCGGTATCTCTTTTGTTCCCTGCGGCAAGTCGCGCACATGTCCGATACTGGCTTCAATTTCGTAATTATCACCCAGGAAATTCCGTATAGTACGCGCTTTCGCCGGTGACTCGACAATAACTAATGCTTTATTCGATTTCATACTATATTATATTGAAAGAAATACGGATTCTACCTTCATCCGTTTTCATCCGTCCCGCACAACTGGTAAACATTTTCGAATAATTTTTATCCTTTACCATTATTCCCATTTTTAATTTTGTTGCAAGAGCGATTTTAACATATTTTGCAAAAAAAGTCAAAATTTTTAATATTTTTTCACAAAATTTTCCGGAAAGTTCAGTTTTTCCACCCAAAACGCTCACAGACACTTGCGAAAATGGAAAAATTTAGTTATAATATAAAGAAAATTTCAATTATATAATATAAAAGAATATATAAAGTATAGAAAAGTATAGAAAAAAACAGCGTCACAGTCACAATCAGAAAGTTTTTCCTATTTTTTGGGGTTCAGTCTGAGGAAAAAATCATTTTACAAAAATTTTTTCCTCTTCACAATCGTCCATTCTTCATAGAACGTAACTTTTCCCCAACATAGTGAAATCCTATCTGTGCAGATGTTAACCCATGATTTCCCATTCATTCATAAATTCCTAACACTGGAGGTTTTCATGAAAAAGATTCTCGCCACCGTTGTATTATGCCTCGTGGCAAGTGCGCTGATATTCCTGCAAATTCCACATTCTTCCGTATAAATTTCGGAAAAACAACTTGCGAAAAAAGCGCCTCGAATGCCGTCTTTTCCGGAAATTGCATGGTCGGACGTCGATTTTCCTGGAACGGCACAGTGGCTAGATCAGAATGAAACGGTAATGGAAATTCTGGCGGAAGCGGTAAGGAAACCGTATTTCTTGCCGCATCTGGAAGTGGACGAAAATCAGTACCCACGACCGTTCTCGACAGAAATTCAGCAGTCATTCTCTCATGCACTGGATTATGAGGATTGGTCGCTCGCTCCATAAAAACGAATTGGACCGCGTTATGGAGGATATTTTCACTCTCTATCGACTGGGAATTCACACGCAAAAATTTAGTGAATTTACCTGCGACATCTTTTCTTGGGAAAACGAAACCATGTTTTACGCATTCCTCCTCGGACGAGAATTGTTGATTTCCGGGAAAATGAACGCTGAACAGTTAACCAAATTCGCAGCGGAACTCGACACTCTCCCTCCGCGTGTCACGTTAAAAGAAGCAATGTACGAAATGATGTTTAATCGTTGCGTTTATCTAGTTTCCGAAATCTCCTCCAGAAATTCAAGGAATTCTGATAAATTCACGATTTTCGGCATTCTTGATGAATCTGCGTTCCGTAAGGCGTTTTCCGAGGAAATCTGGCCGTACTGGGAACTAGGACAGGAGACCGATGCACACAAGTTTTTCGAGAAAGACCTACAACTTAAATCGCCACTCATGAATGAAACTTGCGGTGCATGCTTACTCTCACGTCATCACAGACCTTTCTATCTGTCAGACTTAACAGCTTCTGGACGCGGACGAAATGATGGAAAATTTCTTGTACAAGACCTGATTCCCCCAGTGAAGGGCATCATGTACCATCTCCGTCAAAATGAACTTCAACTTCGTCTTCTCCGAATTGCGACGGAAATCATTCATTTCGAGTTGAAAAACGATCGTTATCCTAAAACACTGGAAGAACTGCCACTTTCACCGGAACTGTACCAAGAACAATTCCCCGCCACCGGAACGTTTCATTATTCTGCACAACCAGAAAGTGGAAAAGATATACCATTTCAGTTAAGAAGCTACTTCATGAGCTTTTAAGACATTTAATATTATATTAAATAAGGCATTAATATTACATTAAATAATAATGAATAGATCGTTTCAGGTGCCACAGTCGCAGAATTTATCATGATTCTTTGATAAATTTACCTCCCTCCCCCTTGTAAATTTTAGAAAGTCGGTTATAATTCAAATTCCTGTTAGTTTTATGCAGATTGTCGGGAGTATAAGCAAGTATTTCTCACGCAGTCTGATTTACGTTGACGTTTACCCGGAAGTGTCCTATGTTTGATTCACTGCGCGAAGGTTTAAGTTCCGCTTTACGTTCCTTGAGCGGTCGTGGAAAACTCACTGAAAGCAACATGCGCGAAGGTCTCGGCATGGTGGAAAGCGCACTTCTGGAAGCAGATGTCAGCTACGACGCGGTGAAAGCGTTTATGGCACGCGTCAGCGAGAAAGCGTGTGGCGAAGCCGTCCTGAAACAGAGCGACCCGACGCAACAAGTCGTGAAAATCGTGTATGACGAGCTGGTCGAACTCATGGGACCGGTGGACAACGACCTTCATCTGAAAGGTTCCGGAATTACGACCATCATGATGTGTGGTCTTCAGGGTTCTGGTAAAACGACTACGACGGGGAAATTGGGGAAACGGATTCAGGTTCGCGGACGGAAACCGATGTTCGTCGCAGCAGACTTACAGCGTCCGGCAGCTATTAAACAGCTGGAAACGCTCGGTGAGCAGTTAAATATCCCCGTTTTTGCGGATTATGAAGAAAAAGACCCCGTAAAAGTCTGTACGCGTGCGCTGGAAGTGGCGAAATCGAAAGGATGTGATGTGGTCATCCTCGATACTGCCGGTCGTCTGCATGTGGATCAGGAGCTGATGGATCAGCTCATTAATATCGACAAAAAATGTTCACCCGACCAGGTTTATCTCGTGGTGGACGGCATGACCGGTCAGGACGCGGTCAACAGCGCGAAAGCGTTTAATGAAGCACTCACGCTTGATGGCGTTATCATGACGAAACTGGACGGTGACTCCCGCGCGGGCGCTGCCATTTCCCTCAAGCACGTGACGGGCGTTCCGATTAAATTCATCGGTACCGGCGAGCAGATTGGCACGACCAGTTCTCTCGAAGATTTCACCCCGGAAGGGATGGCAAGTCGTATTTTAGGCGGTGGTGACCTTCAGGAACTTCTGCGTCAGGCACAAAACGCGTTCGATCAGAACGTCATGGAAGAGCAGGAAGCCCGACTGAAGAAGGGGATATTTACATTCAACGATTTCCAGACGATGATGTCGCAGACGCGCCGACTTGGGTCCTTCAGTAAGATTCTCGGTTTCCTGCCCGGCATGGGAAATCTAAAAAATCTCCTTGGGAACACCGACGCTGACGCAGAAATGAACCGGATTAACGGCATCATCAACTCGATGACGAAATTGGAACGGGAAGACCCGAAGAGCATCACACCGTCACGTGCCCGTCGAATCGCCGCCGGTTCGGGTGTCCAGCCGCAGCAGGTCACGGACCTCATTAAGCAATTTAACGGCATGGCGGAGATGATGAAAATGATGTCCGGCATGGGCGCAGGCGGAAGAATCGGCGCGATGCAGGAATTAATGCGTCGTGTCCAACAGGGACCAGCTGCGATGGGTGGAATGCCCGGCATGGGCCCTGCTCCGAAGGGAAATACTGGAAAACGTCTCACCCCAGCTGAAAAAGCGAAGATGAGAAAAATGCGCGAAAAAGAGATGAAAAAGCGTAATAAGAATAAATAAATACATTAGCCGTCGCCTTCGGCGATTTCCCCCTATAAAAGGGGAGGCTTTAACAATACATTATCATGACCCGTGACGTTCGGGTCAATAATGGTCGCTGGCGAGTTGTTAGTCTCGTCAGATAGTTCATGGTTTAGAAAGAAGGAGTAAATTCCTATGGCAGTCCGAATTCGTATGAAGAAATTGGGACGTCTTCACCGCCCGTTTTACCGTATTTGCGCGATGGATTCCCGCGCTCCGCGTTGTGGACGCGTTCTGCAAGAACTCGGCACCTATGATCCGATGATTCCGGATACCGACGCTCGCGTTGTTTTGGACATCGAAGGTGTTGAAAAATGGCTCGCCGTTGGCGCTCAGCCGACCCCGAAAGTCGCTGTTCTGATCAAAAAGTACGGCAAAAACGGTACACACCTGGAAGCGCAGAAAGCTGCGATGGCGAAACTGGCTGAAAAACGCCGTCCGCGTCCGACTTCCACTCGTATGCTGAAAACACAGACCGTCGTGGCGAATACCGCTGACGAAGCTGCTGAGTGAGACTGGTGTAAATTGAGTAACGGATAAAAACCCATGCGTTTTGATGTTTTGACCCTTTTCCCGGAAATGTTCACAAACTACCTGCGGGAAAGTCTATTTCATCAGTCGATAGTCAACGGACTAGTAAGCGTGGGACTTCACAATATGCGGGATTGGACGTATGACCGACACAGAACGGTCGATGATCGTCCATTCGGTGGCGGTCCTGGAATGGTTCTGAAAGCGGAACCGGTCGTGGACTGTGCGGAATCGGTTCTCGCAGGGCGTTTCGGAGAAAGCTCCGTGGAACTGTCCTGTAAAACTGAAAATGAAGAGCAAAATTCCATTCCTTGGGATGATTCCATCCACTCGAAGCCGGGACATGTCATTATGTTGACACCGGCGGGGCGTGTTTTCCGTCAGACGGTGGCGGAGGAGCTGGTTTCTCACGAGAGATTGATTTTCCTCTGTGGACGTTATGAGGGATTCGACGACCGTGTGCGACAGATTCTCCAGCCGGACGAAATTTCCATCGGGGATTACGTCCTTAACGGTGGCGAAGTGGCGAGCATGGTGATGATGGAAGCGATTATTCGCCTGATTCCCGGAGTTTTAGGGGATGAAATGAGTAGCGTAACGGATTCTTTTTCAAGTGGGAACCGAATGCTGGAAAGTGCTCAATTCACACGACCGCGTGTTTTTCGTGGACTGGAGGTTCCGGAAATTTTGTTTTCTGGACACCATGCGAATATCGAAAAATGGCGACGTGAAGAAAACCGCAAGTTGACGCAGGAGCGACGACCGGACCTGATTCCTCCGGAAAGCGAGGAGAAAGAAATGAAGCCGAAAAAGCGTCGGCAACCGCGTAAAGTGAAGAATGAAGAAACCGAATAAGAAATAAGATAAATTGAAAGGAATTTACTCATGAGTCAGAAGATCATGGCACTGGTCGAAAAAGCCAGTATGAAGACGGAAGTCCCGCAGTTCGAAATTGGTGATACGGTTAACGTTCATTGCCGTATCGTCGAAGGTGACAAAGAACGTATCCAGCTTTTCACGGGCGTTGTGATTGCGCGCAGTGGTTCTGGTACGCGTGAAATGTTCACGGTCCGTCGTATCGTCCAGGGTGAAGGCGTCGAACGCAAGTTCCCGCTTCACAGCCCGCGTGTTGCGAAAGTTGAAGTTGTTCGTTCGGCTGAAGTTCGTCGTGCGAAGCTGTACTTCCTGCGTGACCGTGTTGGTAAGGCGACCCGTCTTGTGGAACGTCGTGTTGAAACGCGCAAAGTGGAAGCTGCCGAAAAGGCTCCGAAAAAACTTCGTGGTCGCGCGAAGTCGAAAGCCAAGAAAGCTGCCGAAGCGAAATAAGTTGCAGATTCTGGCAAAAACCTAAAAAAAGAAGCGGGGAGAGGGATAAACTTTCCCCGTTTTTTATTTCTTGTGGGGTGAAGAGATGTCTGAAAATGGACGATATAATAGATAGAGAGATGCTGATTAACTGGGTACGACTTATTCAGCGTTTACATAGAGAGATTTAATGAATGAATGAATGGACGAATAAAATACCCACCGACCGAAAGGAATGAAGATTATGAAACGACGTGATTTTTTGCGAATGACGGTCTTAACGATGTGTTCTACGCCGGTTTTTTCCGCGTCTACGTGGGCGGATGAGGTGACGGAAAATGTGACAAATGATGTACCGCTCGATAAGGATTTAGTCGCGATTTTCTCGGATACTCATATCCTGAACAGACCGAAAGCGCAGGAAGTAGTACGGGTGAAAACGGCAATTCAAAAGATTCTTGCCATGAATCCCCGACCGGCGACGCTTCTGATTTACGGTGACGTGGCGTATGACGCGGGTGGTGTGGATACTTACCGTTTCGTCCGCGAGTTGCTCGAACCAATCAAAAAAGCCGGGATTCACTGGGAAGCCACAATGGGGAATCATGACCGACTGAATGATTTTCAGCAGATTTTCCCGGAGCGTTTTACGAAAAAGTCGCCGATTCCGAATCGTTATATTAATGTCGTCGAAACGCCAAAAGCGGATTTCATTTTGCTAGATTCTTATCTAAAAGGTCAGGTGCGAGGCGAAATCGAACCGGAACAGCGAGCGTGGCTGGTGGAAACGCTTAAGAAATATGAGAAAAAGCCAGTTTTCGTCGGGTGTCACCATCCGTTATGCGAAACGAATTTAGAGGTGGAACTTCGCGCGTGTCCCGGTTTCGCGGCTTATATTCACGGTCACTGTCACTGGTGGATGAAATCGGAGTCGGATAATATTCCGCAAATCTGTTTCCCATCCGTCGGGTGTTGGGGTGATATGGGATTCGTGATGTTGAATCTGACAGAAACGGAAGCAACTTTTATACCGAATTTAAATGCGTATCAGTTACCGGGCTGGTACAAGAAGTCGGAACATTTACCAGAAGACTACAATGACAAGGATATCCACACGACGAATGTCGAAAAATATCTTGAGCAACTGAATGACGCCATCGTAACAATAAAATTACCGTAAAAAAGTCGTGAATCAGTAAAAACCCTATCAGGAAAGCTAATCAAGACCTAACGTGCATTCTAGATGGGGTTTATACACGACGGACTAAAATTCCACTTTTCCGGTAGTCGTTTTACGTTGCTGAAATGACTACTGGAAAGAGTACCCTTCCTTAATTCTTCATATAGAATCAATATAATCCCTACTAGTCCAATAGTTCTAAAAAATTCTACAAAACAAACAGTATAAACACTACTCAATCTTTAAAATAGGCAATATAGATTAAATTAGATAGCATACACAAAATAGGCAATTTTTAAAAACAAAATTTATCGGTAAATCTTTCTAAAAACTTTAACATTTTTAAAGAAAATCTTTAAAAATGTTTAAAAAATGAAAAAATCCCTATTCCTAAAAATCGGATTATCTGATATAATCCCTATCAGTTATTTAAAATTTTTCCCCCATATCATGAACCATTAAAGGAGATCATTATGACCTTCAAATTCAATTCCAAATCTAACTCGATGCTGTCCCTCAAGCGTTCTCTGCGCCTAGAAGCACTGGAAACACGCCAGATGTTATCCGCGCTCGGTCTGACGAGTCAAGAACCGTTGAATGACGATAATGCGAGTGATACCGTAGTTGTAAGTGCGACTTCAGCCAACATGTCGGATATCTGGAATATTATTCAGAACCAAGAAAATAACAATAATGGTTCCTCCAATACCGGTGACGTCACCGATTCTTCCAATACGACTGATACGACAACTCCAGTAGAAACGACAACACCAGACGGTGCGTTGCGCGCATGGGAAATTCTGAACGATATTTACGGAATTACTGACGATTCCACGGATACTGACAGTACGGTGGGCGACACGACGGGTGCGACAGATGCGGAAATCAGTGAAGGTGCTTTACGTGCGTGGGAAGTTCTAAATCAGATTTATAATATCGACGGAACCGCTGGGAATACGGGTGACTCGACCGATTCCACTACAGGTAACGTAACTGACAATACCACGACTGATAGCACACAAGACGGTGCGTTGCGTGCGTGGGAAATCCTGAACCAGATTTACAACATCGATGGTAGCAACACTGGTGAAGCTGGTGATTCCACTACGACAACACCGACAACAAATGCAACTCCGGAAGAAATCAAGACGGGCGCGGAAGCTGCGTGGGATATTCTGGACAAAATTTATGGTACTGGTAATAACGGTAATACGGGTGACACATCTACCGATAACGATACGGCTGGTGACACGACCACCGATACAACTCCGGAAGCTCCGGCTGATGCTGTACTGAATCCGTTGGTCGTCACAACACTTGATGACATCACGAATGAGGATGACGGTGAAATTTCCTTGCGTGAAGCTCTTGCGAATGCGGAAAACGGTGACGTTATTACGTTCAAAAATGGTCTTCAGGGATTCATTCAGATTTCCGAAAGTCTTCAGACTAATTTCAATAATGTGACGATTCAGGGACCAATTTCCCTGCAGCTGAGCACGACAGCCAACAGTGCACCAGTTATGCTAAACAATCTGACGCTCGACGGTGTTCAGGTTACCGCAATTGGTGATGGTTACGTAACAATTACGAACTGCGACTTCACGGGTGTTTACACCAACGTTTCCAGTATCATCAACAATGACGGTGCGAACCTAACCGTTTCCGACACCGATTTCACCGGTCTGGTTATCACAGTGGCTACCACGCTGAATCAGGAAGCCGAAATGATTCTGAATGGTTGCGAATGTCACGATTTCAGCAACTTCCAGTTCAACATTATCGAAAATAACGGCACGATGACCGTTTATCATGTCAACATGACCAAAAATGTCATGACTGCGACCACCTCCCGTGTAAATAATGCTGCGACAATGACTGGTATTTTCAACGGTCTGGGTGCTAGCCTTGCGATTGACTCCTTCTTGTTCGCAAACAATGATTTAAACGCGACGACGAATCGTGGTGACGTTTCCGCGACGCTCTATGGCATTCAGAACTTCAGTATTCTGAATGGATATAACGTCATGATGTTCGGTAACAAAGCGGATGGTTCTTACACTGCTAATTTTGAGGGAATGATTGCTGAAGCGGCTGTTTTCGGCATTTCCACCTCAGTTTTCGACGTAGAACTCACGAACGCCACGATGCTGGAAGCGTTCCAGAGTTATCGCGCGGACTTCTACATGTACAACTCGATTTATTCCGAAGAAGGTAATGACATTCAGCGTGGTTATGTCCTAAATGAAGGCAATAACTTCCTCGTCACTACCGACACCGATCTGAAAGCGATTTTCCCGGCTTACGACGCGGCAACGAATACTTTCGCGGATTATGACTTCCGTATGTATATCGACTCCGAAATCGTAGACGCTGGTTATAATGATTTCATTTCCAACATTCCCGAAGACCTTGTCGGAAACGACCGTATCAATAATGAAACCGTCGAAATCGGCGCGGTCGAATCAGACGCTGAAAAACTGACGATTGATGGTCTGGTCGCTACTCCGGAAGGAACGGACACCGCGATTCTGACGTGGAATGCGACAGAAAACTCGACGGGTTACGTCCTGCGTTACTACACCGGTAAAGAAGCGAAAGAGACTATCGCGGACGGTGAGTGGGTCGAAACGGTTGTGGACGGTCTCGAAGATCTGAAACACATTGTGGACAGTCTGGAAGCTCGCACGTGGGTTGCATTCCAGGTGAAAGCACTCGGCGACAACCTCTCTTACATTGATTCAGACTGGTCCGCGACGGCTTCCTGCTGGACGAAATCTCCGTTCCCGGCTCCGACGCCGTTCCTCGCGAGTCTTGAAAAGCCGCTGTCTATCGACCTTTCATGGGAACTTGTCGAAGGCGCGGAAAAATATACGATTGAGTACTGCAAGAAACCGGAAAGTGGCATGCCGGCAGAAGAAGACTGGCTCTCCCTCCCGGGTCCCTACTCGCTGGGACAGTATTACGGCGCATTACGCGTTTCCAATGAAGGCGGCGAAAACTATCTGGAACACAGCACGCTCTACATCTTCCGTATCAAAGCGGACGCTTGTGGTGATTTCGTCGATTCCGAATACTCCTACGCTGAAAAGTGCACGGGCGCGAAACTGGTTGCTCCGGCTCTGAATGTTGGTTACCGTACCGACACGACGATTACACTGACGTGGAATGACACCGCGAACTTGCCGAGTCAGGTGAAAAATTATAAACTCCAGTACCGTCCGAAGGCTGCTGAAAGTGCAGAAGCAGGTAAATGGATTGACTTGGGAACCGTCCCAGTTGGTAGCATGGAAATGGTCGTTTCCGGCTTGACGAAAGCGACGGAATATGAATTCCAGATCATGGTTGAAGGCAAGAAAGTCCACAACTCTCCGGAACAGATGGCGGAAGATTCCGACTGGTCTGAAACGTTCACCGTTTCCACGAAAGACAAATTGTCCGCTCCAGAACCGATGGGTGAAGGAACCAGTGCGACGACGATTACGGTTACTTGGAACGCAGTCGAAAAGGCTACCAGTTACACCGTCGTTGTGAAAGACGCGGAAGGCAACGTGGTTAACACGAAAGAAGACATCACGGAAACCACCTGTGATTTCGACGGTCTCACCCCGGATACCTCCTACACGATCGAAGTTTACGCACAGGATGGCGAAGATTTCATGGATTCCGACGCGGGGTATGCTGACGCGCAGACGTGGATTAAACTCGATATTCCGGTTCTCACGCTGGAAGACCGTACCACCAGTACTGTCACAATTGACTGGGATGAAGTCGACGGCGCGACCTCTTACGAAGTTAAATTCCGTTACTTCAATAATGGCGTGTGGACCGAATGGGCTGAATGGAACAAGTGGGAAGGTGAAGCCACCTATGAAACCCGTTACCATGAAGATGGTTCCTGGTACATGGCAAGCATTAAGGCAACTGAAACCGACCTGACCTTCGTGGAAGACGGTGAAGAAATTATCGACATCGCGGAATTCCGTAACGTTCAGTTCGTTATCCGCGCGATTGGTGAAGAAGGCGTTTCCGAAAGCTCCGACTGGAGTGAACCGTTCCAGAGTAGCACGCTCGGTCAGCTGGTCATCGACGCAAACAGCCTCGGTGCTCAGGGTGACAGTACTTCCTCCATTTCCGCGAGTTGGGCAGCTGTTGAAAACGCGACGGGTTACGTTCTGGAATACCGTCCGGCTGGAAACGCCAACGGCACATGGTCAACCGCGAATGTCGTCATCGACGGCGTGACCGCAACGATTACTGGTCTGAATCAGGATACCGGATACGAACTGCGCCTCACCGCGAAGGGGAACGACACCGAATTCGTCGACTCCACCCCGGTTACGACTACCGCAACCACGTGGTATCAGCTGGTAGCTCCGATGCTCAACGGTGCTCTGACCATCACGACAAATTCCATCTCGGGAACGTTCAGCGCAGTTAAATACGCCGAAAGTTACGACGTGGAATACACGCTCGACGGTGGCGAAACGTGGCTCGACGCGATGGTTACCGATCAGACATTCACCATCGATAATCTCGAATCCGGTGCAACTGTCCAAATCCGCATGATGTCCGTCGGTACCGCTCCGAACATGAGCACGATCCACGAAAAAGTGACCGTCAGCTCCGACTGGTCGGACAACGCCATTAACGCAGTCGTTCTGACGAAACTGGAAACTCCGGTTATCACCGCGACGGACGTCACCTCCAATAGCGCGACGGTCACATGGAACGCCATCGAAGGCGCGGAATCCTACCTCCTCATCGTGAAAGATGCTGATGGTAAGGAAGTATTTAAGGGTGAAGTCACCGAAACGAGCAAGGCTCTGGAACTCAGCCCGAACCGTACCTACACGGCAACCGTTCAGGCTCTGAATAGTGGCGAAAACTTCATCAATTCCGAAGTTTCCGAACCGTACACGATTACCACGCCGCAGGGCAAGCTCGCTGACATCACACTGGAAGCCGAATATGACGGCATGGACAATGCAATCGACGTCACTTGGAACGAAGTTGCTGGCGCGATGGGTTACACGCTGACGATTACCTACATCAACGCGGAAGGCAATGAAGTTTCCTACAGTGAACCGCTCGAATTCGAAGCGGACGAAACCAACTTCAAACTCGAAGATGTGGCTCCGGAAACGACCTACTTCTTCCAGATTACGGCCAATGCCGACGAGGACAATATCCCGTCCGAATCCGAAAAAGTGTCTGTGACGACGCCGATTCAAGTTATTATTTCCGCGGTGATTCTCGACGCTCCGAGCGACAAGGCTGCAACGACGGTTCCTGAAACGAAAGACTGGGTGGACGAATGGACGAAAGTCTACATGGAAATCTGGGGCGATAAATCCGAAGGACTTGTGGACGGCCGTACCTTCCAGTTCAGCACGGAATTCGCCGACATGTACACTGCGTTGCCGCCGACCGTTGCGAAGGGCCTGAAACTTGAAAAAATCGCCGGTACCAATGAGTGGAAACTCACCGTCGAAGAAGGTTATGAAGTCACCTCTGGTGCCGACATGCTGGTCCGTATCGAACTGGTCGTCAACACTGCCAATGGTGTGAATTGGACGGATCGGGTGAAGGAAGACGCCTATAAGTTCAACGGCGAATACATTGACACCGACGTCTATGCCACCCCAGGTGATATGAACGACGACGGTACCATCAAGATGGGTCAGAACGATGCGGACGATCCGAAGTTCGACGCAGAACTTGGCAAGACCGACAGCTGGGCTGACTTCAACCATGACGGTGTTGTGAACCTCTACGACCGTCAGTGGATGATCGACAATAACTATAACAAGACGTGGAATGGTGAAGATGATATCATCTATCCGGAAAATGCCGTGACACCGTTCAAGTTCTCTCCGGTGAATATCACCTCGACGAACAAGAATAACTCGGTCGTTCCGAGCACTCCGGAAACGCAGGAAATGCCGGAACCGGTCAGTCGTGACAACAATTACGACGACAAGGATGAAACCTCGGAAACTCCTGTGGTCGCTCCCGAAGCGGATCCGATTCCGGTTGTGAAAGACGAAAATGCCATGACCGGCAACGGTGTCACTACGGAAAGCGAAACGGAAGCTCCGCAGGCGCGTATCATGAACGCGATGGACTACGTCTTCAACATGTACGGCAACGATGAGGACTTCCTCGCCTAATCGACATGTCGGGAACTGGAGTTATTCAGAAACCGATAAGATAAACCTTTAACCGAAAAACACCTTCATGATTCCGTGAGGGTGTTTTTTTATTATTTTTCAGTCCCACCCTTGAGAAAATCTGAAAGTATGTTAAAATATGAGAAAGATAAAGAAAAATAGTCCGAATATTACCCCAAAATGAAAGGATTTTCATGAAAAAACAGTTTACCCGCCAAAATTTCGGCATGACGTGCACCGCGACAGTTCTCGCGCTTGCGAGCCTCGGCGTTTTTAATCTCACCGCGAATGCCAAAGAAGCGGTAAAACCGGAAGACGCCGTCAGTGCGGAATATCACGCTATCTGGAATGAAGAAGTTAATCGCGAAATTGATGAAAGAATCGAGAAATACCGTAAGGCGGATGCAACGTTTACGCTGGAAGGTGCCGCAGGAAAAAAAGTCCGCGTGGAACAAAAAACGCATGAATTCGAGTTCGGTGCTCACCTCTTCAATTTCGACCAGCTCGGTTCCGACGACCTGAACGCGAAATATAAGTCATATTATGGAAAAGATAAACTTTTCAACGCGGCGACCGTTCCATTTTACTGGAAAGAAGTAGAACCGGAAGAGGGAAAATTCCGTCTTGACCCGGATTACCGTGACACAGCTGAATTCTGGAATAATGTAAAAGAACCGGAAAAGCAGATGCACTGGCGCCGTCCGTGTCCTGAGCCGATTATTGAGTTCTGCGAGGCGAACGGGATTTCGATGCACGGTCATCCAATTATTTATTATCGAATTATGCCAACATGGATGAAAATGGTCCCGGAATATTTACCGACGCTGACACAGAAAACCCGTGACCACGCGCGGATGCTTGCTCGTCGATATCAGGGACGTCTCGACAGCTGGGACGTGGTGAATGAATCCGTTCATCCGGCTGGCTGGACGAAACGTTACCCGATTGAGCCGGAAGATTACACCTTCACAACATGGGAAGTCGTTCAGTCCGAGTTTCCGGCAGACGTGAAACTGGCGATTAACGACTCGTGGCGCGACGTGTACCCGCCGTTTATTAAAGGGTTGATGGACCGCAACGCGAAAATTGATATTTTAGGTCTCCAGATGCACATTTTCGGTGCGAAACCGATGCAGGACATCGCAGCCGGTAAAGACTGTATCACGAACGGAACGTCCTGGAAACCACGTGATGTGGAAGCGTATCTGCGCGAGTTGGATAAGCTGGACCGTCCGATTCATCTGAGTGAAATCACGATTCCCGCGCCGGACACCAGTGCGCGTTCTGAAGCGATGCAGGCGCAAGTCACGCGCGACATGTATCGGCTGTGGTTCTCGTGGCCGAGCATTTACCGAATTACGTGGTGGAATGTCGTTGACGGCTGTGGTTACGTGGGTGAACCGACGAAATCAGGACTTTTCACACGTCAGATGGAACCGAAGCCGGTTTATTATGCGATGGATCAGCTTATCAATCATGAATGGAAAACGAATGTAACGCTCAACGCCGACGCGAACGGCACGATTTCCTTCCGTGGTTTTAAGGGAGATTATACCCTTACCTGGACTGACGAGAACGGAAAAGAACAGGTAAAAGAAGTAAGTGTAAAATAGTACTCTGACGACCGGAACCTCCTTTTTTCGGGGAGGTTCTACTCTTTTCTCATCTCAATTATTTCTTTTTCACGCCATTATCTCTATAATTCAGGAAAATTTCTGACTTTTTCCTGAAAATTTCCTATATTTTTCTTAAATTGACATTGCCAAAAATGGGAAAATTTAGGAGAATAGACCAGCTTCAGCTTCCCCCTGGGTAAATGTCCACGGAAGGTCCACGGATGGTCACTTTTCACGACTCACGATTTTATCGTTTTTTATCCTTCTGCTGGAGTTAAAACGGGAAGGACATGGACGTTCTTTCCCTTATTTTATAACTGATTTTCTGAAATTCCGTTTTTTTCGCGTTTCGGTGTGAAACGGATTTTCCAGCAGAATCGGTAGGGCGTGAAATGCAGCGGGTGAGCCGCTCACCCCTGTGTTTTACTGCTTTTTCGTTTTTGGAGTTCATGGATGATTCGCTCTTCAAGTATCCTTATCTGCGCCATTTTGGGGTTCACATTAATGTGGAGTGACGCGGTTTATGCCGAGAATAATCCGATTTCCTACACTGCGGATCGGCCATTTTTCGGACGTAATAAGACCTACGTTTCTGAAGATAATTCCGTGGAAAAAGGTGTCGTTCTTCTCGACTTTTATAATGATGCCTGTGGTCCCTGTCGTGCGATGATGCCTGCGGTCCAGAGTCTCGTCGAGCGTGGTTACCGAATTAGTAAAGTTAACACCGATAAATTCCCCGACTGGGCGAACCGTTTTAATATTACCAAAATTCCCTGTTTCGTCGTCATTATCGATGGTCAGGAAGTCGCGCGTCATACGGGCGTTACGTCTGAACAGAAACTGGAAAACATGTTGGTTCAGGCGGGTGCGCGTCCCTCATTACGGCCGGAAAAGTTACCGCGACATAAAGAACGTATCCAAATTGCTCAATCCGCGTGGCAAGGGCGAGAAACGCAGGTCAGTGTTCAGGAAATCGTGGCTGGCCGATTCCAGTTCCATCACGGACAGGAAAATCTGCTGGAAAATGGACTGGAAAACTCTTCTGTCACAACGCAAATTGCGACGAACGTAAATCCGGAATTAAAATCGGCTGAAGATTCTGGCTTCACCCCGGTTTCTACGGGAAAAACCCCGAAAACTACTCCTGTCCAGCGGTGGCAGAGCGTCGATGTCAGTAACATGGTGCGTAACGGAGGTGCTCCTGATAATGGATTCAGAAACACGACTGAAAACGGAATCGTGAGCCAGAACGGAACTGTAAACACGAGCATGACGACCATTTCCATAAATGAAAGTGCTCCGCAAGCACTTCATAACCGGATTCTGGCTGCGTCAGTCCGTATCCGTGTCGACAACATGCAGAATAACAGTGTCGCGACAGGTCACGGAACAGGAACGATTATCGACTGCCGCTCAGACCACGCGCTGATTCTCACCTGTGGACATCTTTTCCGTGAATTTCAGACGGGTGACACCATTTCTATCGATATTTTCACAGAAAACGGTGTTCAGACATTCCCCGCACGTTATGTGCATCATGATGAGGAACGTGACTTGGGCCTCATCAGTTTCACTGTAAAACGTGAAGTCGTCGTCATGCCACTGGCGGCCAGTAACCTAAAAATCCAGCAGGGAATGCCAATTATTACCGCTGGGTGTAACGGAGGAGATGTGCCAACACTCCAGAACGGTGTCGTGACGGGTATTAACCGTCTTCTTCGTGCTCCGAATATCGAGGTTTCTGCAGTACCGGTTCAGGGACGCAGTGGTGGTGGACTTTTCACTCAGAACGGCGAGTTAATCGGTGTCTGTTTCGCGGCTGACCCACAGGACCAGGAAGGTCTTTTCACCTCGATGGTCGCGATTCACGATTATCTAAAATCCCTGAAAATGGACCAGTTCGTGCTGGCTCCGCGTAACGGAAGTGTCGCATTCACCACGCCAACACACTCGGAAAATGCACAGTCACTCACCGATTTACCTGTGCGTGAAAATACGCCGACCATTCCTTTTACAGAAGTCGCCACTCCGACTCCGGTTACCGTTCCAACTCAGGTTACTGATCCA
>JAUNAI010000357.1 GCA_030527705.1 Planctomycetia bacterium
AAAATCGAGATGAAAAGTGAAAGTGGAGAATAAAGGGTTTTGGAGTGGAAAATTTAAAAAATTTTCTAAAATTTTCGGAAAAATCTTGTTCTAAATGCCGGGGAGACCTTGTATTTAGCGCGCGTCGGTGGTATATTATAAGAGTTAATTCATTGAATAAAGAAAATGCTGAATGAATAACCTTAAAATAAGAAAATTTTGAATTGGGGACGTGAGTGAGGTTTTAAACTGAGTTCATTACGCAAGATTCTATTCTGTTTCGCAGAGGAGCTTGCTGCCCATAGAGAATTTACGTCCTTGGGGAGGAAGATATTTTGAAAATTGTTTTTTCCTTAGTTCCCTCTTTCAAAATTTTTTAATAGTGACTGAGTCACAGGGGTATTATAGATATTTATTGAGTGTTTTCTTGTGAGATTTTGCTCAAAAAAGGAGTTTTTCATGTCCAGATTACCTGCTTTCATGTCCAGCCTTGCTCTGATTGCCGCTCTGGCCGCATCCGGAATCGCGTCCGCGGCGGTCGAGGTCTCCGACTGGGGAAAATTGCCCTCCGGCGAAGAAGTGAAACTGTATACTATGACCAACGATAATGGAATGGTCGTTAAAATCAGCAATTACGGTGCGTTGATTACCTCCATCATGGTTCCCGACAAGGAGGGGAAAATGGCGGATGTTGCGCTCGGTTTCGATTCTGTAGAGGGGTATGCCAGCGACGCTTGCCCGTATTTTGGAGCAGTGGTGGGTCGGTATGGAAACCGAATTGCGAACGGTCAGTTCAAAATTGACGGCAAAACGTATGATATTACCAAGAATGAAAATGGAATTACCTGTCTCCACGGTGGAAAAGTCGGATTTAACAAGAAAATCTGGTCCATTGAGCAGAAAGACCATGAAAAAGCGATGATTCTGAAGTGTCGCATGCAGTCGAAAGATGGCGAAGAAGGTTTCCCAGGTAATTTGGACGTGACGGTGACGTATCTTCTGCCGAAAGCGGATAATACGCTGATTGTGCTTTATGGTGCGAAGACCGATAAAGCGACGCCGGTGAATCTCACACAGCACTGCTATTTCAATCTGGAAGGCGCGGGCGAAGGGGACATTCTGGGACATGTGTTATCGCTGAATGCTGATAAATTCACGGTGGTGAACGAAACGTTGATTCCGACCGGTGAACTGCGTGACGTGGAAGGGACGCCATTCGATTTCCGTGAACCGGTAGCGATTGGCGAGAGAATTGAGCAGGATTATGACCAGCTGAAAATCGGCGGTGGTTACGACCATAACTGGGTTCTGAATCAGCCGGAAATCGTGGAAGATGAGGATGGAAAGAAACAGATGACGCCGTGTGCGACGGTTTTGGCTCCAAAATCGGGAAGAACGATGGAAGTCTACACGACGGAACCGGGCGTGCAGTTCTACTGTGGCAATTTCCTAGATGGCTCGCTGACTGGTAAAGGTGGTAAAGCGTACGGAAAACGGTCGGGCTTCTGCTTGGAAACGCAGCATTATCCGGATTCTCCGAACCAGAAGGATTTCCCGAGTACGATTCTGCGTCCGGGCGAGGAATATCGGACGGTGACGGTGTTCCGATTTGGCGTAGAGAAATAAAAGAAAAAAAGAAACGCACAAAAAAGCAAGCAATCGAAGATTGCGATTAAAGGGTTTTTTGAAAGGGGGTCTGGGGGAAACAATTTTGCAAAAATGTTTTCCTCCCACGAGTGTTACGACATTACGGGTAGCCGATTCCTCCCGATAGGGTGGAATTCGGCGTTCGTGTTTAGCTTTAAATCCCATTTTCCGTATGTTTTATACCTAATGCGCTATAAAATTCTGTTTTTCCGTCGTGAAACAACTGCTGGAAGGACAGTCCTTCCCTGAATTTTCAAGTGAAATGAGTATATAAGGAATAAGACATGCTTATTACTACAACAGAAAACATTCCGGGTGCTTCCTATAAAATAATTGGAATTGTGCAGGGGGAAACTGTTAAGAGTCAAGGCATTGCTTGTGATTATTTCGCAGTTTTTAAAGCAGTTCCGGGCGGTCCTAAGCCTATTTTGGGTAAGGAGCTTCGTGATTATACTCAATTTATTCGAGAAACTCGTGAATTGGTGACGGAGCGTATGTGTAGTCGTGCGGAAAAACTGGGAGCGGACGCGATTGTTGGCGTACGTTATGTAACAAATAATATCATGCCGGATTTCCTAGAAATCATGGTGTATGGTACCGCTGTAAAATTGGATTAAAAGTAAGAAAATACGGATTAAATAATTTTTTGAATATAAGGAGAAATGGAAGATGGCGTTATAAAAGACGTTTGAGCGTAAGGTATTTTGGTTAAACACTAACGCCCGATTCCACCCTATCGGGAGGACCGGGCTACCCATTTAGCTTTTACGTTCGTGGGGAGAAAACATTTTGAAAATTGTTTTCTCCCCAGACCCCTCTTTCAAAAACTTTTTAATCGCGACTACGTCGCAATTATTTAATTGGTGTTTTCGTAAGATTATTTAAGGAGTTTTTTATGTCAGATACTAAAGCACCAGTGGCGGCGGCGTATCCGCGTCTGTCACTTGCGTACTTCCTCCAGTTCGCTATCTGGGGAAGTTACGGTTTCGCCCTCACGGGTTTCGTCGCAAGCGCGCTGAAATTCACGGGTAGTCAGGTTGGTTGGATTGGCGCTGCGATTCCGATTGGCGCAATTCTCGCGCCGTTGATTGTCGCTCCGCTCGCGGACCGGTATTTTTCCGCGCAGAAAGTGTTGGCGTTCCTGCACCTTATCGCAGGTGCGTTGCTGTGCTATGCCGGTAAACAGACGGAATTCATGCCGATGTTGGTGGCGATGATTGCCGTAGGGATGTGTTACATGCCGACGATTGCGTTGTTGAACTCGATTGTGTTCGAGCATGTGCCGGACCGGAATAACGCTCCGCGTGTGTTTATGTTCGGAACGATTGGGTGGATTGCTGTCGTGCTCTTCATTCAGGCGTTCTTTGGCGCGGGTCAGACGAATCAGTTCTTCTTCGTCGCAGCTGGTTGCTGTTTCCTGTTGGCGGTGTATGCGCTGACGTTGCCGAATACCCCGCCGAAGGGGTCTGAAGGGGACGGCGCATTGGCGTTCCTGAAAGCATTCTCGCTCTTCAAGAAACCGGCATTCTGCGTGTTCGTTATTGCACTGTTGCTGGCTGGTATCCCGGCTTGTGGTCTCTTCTTCACGTTGTGCGTTCCGATGCTCATGCAGGGTGGTTATCCGGCACCGTTGGCGTTGACGACGATTAACCAGCTGTCGGAAGTGGTATTCATGGCGCTGTTGCCGATTTTCGCGGCTCGGATTGGTCTGAAAAACGTCCTTCTCCTCGGTTTCGCGGCTTGGTTCCTGCGTTACTTCTGCTTCATGCAGGGTATTTTCGCTCTCGCGATTGTTGGTCTCGTGTTGCACGGTCTGGCGTATGCGTTCCTGTATGTCGCTTCTTATATGTACGGCGATAAAGTCGCGTCGGACGACATGAAAGCCAGTGTTCAGGGACTTCTTGCAGTTCTCGTTCTCGGCGTTGGTCAGGTCTGCGGTTCTGTGTTGGCGGGTAACTTACTCGCGGCGTATCC
>JAUNAI010000045.1 GCA_030527705.1 Planctomycetia bacterium
AGAGAACCTGAAAAATGAAAACCCGAAAAAACCTGAGAACCTAAAAAATGAAAGATATAAAAAATATAAAAAACATGAAAACTACAGAAAACGCTGAATATATGGAAAAGATGATTCTCTGTTTTTACACACCTCGTGCGGGAAAGTGGAATCACCGTTACATCTTACCGACGGATGCAACATGGAGTGATTCGGCTTTAAGCACTGCACTTACACTTCTGAAAGAGGCGGAAACGGGAAGTAAATCCACTCTGGAAAAGAAATTGGTCACACAAAAAAAGTCTGTCGTAGAGATTCCCGGTTATGCTCATTCAGAAAGTGCGTTTCAGGAGAATGGCCGAGTGGGACTGGAAACGATTTTTCTGTATCATCTATATTATTCTCAACTTTCAGATCAAGAGAAGAGGGAGTGCCAACGGATTTTAGACGAGTGGTTCGCGCAGAAACGGAATATACTTCTGGCGACTGTCGATTGGGAGACGGAGGGAATTTCCTCTGTCATTCCTCGGCCGGAACTGGACGTGCTGGGTAAGCAACTTTCTGAAATTGAGGAAAAACTTATCGAGAAAGGTCGAAAAATGCCACTGAGAAAAAGAAATCGCTTGCGTCTTGGTACGATGATCGTTATTTTACTTCTTGGTTGTGTTATAGGTGTCGGAGCGCAGTACAGAAAAGATATGCAGAAAATTGAGGACTCGGCAGATTCACAGATGAAAAATGCTACCTCTTCTTCTAACAGTTCAGGTTCTGGTAATTTAGAAAATGTAAGTCAGAAAAAAGGAACTAAAATCCCTAATTTAATCGAGCGCGAGCAACTTTACCCATTTTTCGGAGAAAAGGAAGCGTGTGATGATGACACACTGCTGAAAAACCTGCAACTTACCTGTAATTATGCTGGTCTGGAAAAGGATAAAGAGAAGCGTAAATCTCTGGATTCTTATGAGGCCCAGTATAAAAGTAGTGGTTTGTTCGTGACGAGGAGGGAAATTGAAGTTTCTCCGCGCGTCGAGGGGTATTTAATTTCTGACGAGTTAGAAACGTTCATCAAGGATACGGAATCCGGTAAAATCCCGATTTTAGGTCCATTACCTGAAAGACTTATCGACGCAGAGATGAATAACGATTCCGATATGGATGTAAAGAAGTATTCCAACGCAGATGTAAAGAAGTATTTTACCGGAATTGACCCGGAGAAATTTCATATTACCGTTGAAAAATTTATAGATTTCGTGACATTCGTGAAAAGACATGAGAATCAATTCCTGAAATTTCCTAAAGAATTATTAAACGCGACATTATTAAGTGCGACTGATGGTAATCTTGATAAAGAAAAAGGTGAGATGGTCACGCTCAGCGAGATTCAGGAAATGAAATGTCACTTTTTCTTCGCGAATCCGTATAACCGCGAGGATGCTGGCTTTTCGGACCTGTATTACGCGGGAATGATGTATCATTTCCTAAAAGATGGTTGCACCATTTATAATGATGAACGTGGTCGAGAAATTACGGATAAGCCGACGCGTGATAAACTTAAACTTCCTGAAATGACACTCGCGGACGCAGTTACTATATTTCTAAATGAAGTAAAGATGAAAAAGATCATAAAATCGGGAGGTTACTCGAAAAATCCGGAGATAAACACCAGACTAGAGGAATTTATAAATGCGTGTGAGGAGATGATAAAAGAGTCTCCTTCCATTCCGAAAAAATGAAGAAACTTACGATTTTTTCCTAAAAACACCCTTGACATTCACCGTCGAGGGTGTAAAATTAGAGAGATGGGATTAACGGTCTATACTGATTCCACTTGAAAACTCAGGGAAGAGCCGTTCTTTCAGTAATCGTTTTAGCAACGTAAAACAACAGAAAAACGGAATTTTATAGTGCGTCAGGTATAAAAAGTTGATGGCTGACGGAAAAAAATCGGAAAATGATGGAAAATGATAGAAGGCAGATGAAAAGATGATGAAAAACTTCATTTTGATTCCAGATTCGTTTAAAGGAACGCTTTCTTCGCGAGAAATTTGTGATATCATGGCGAGTGCGATTCGGAAATTCGTTCCGGACGCGCGAATTCAGAGTATTCCGGTCGCGGACGGCGGGGAAGGAACCGTCGATGCGTTTCTGACCGCGCTGGGTGGGAAAAAAGTCTGTGTCCCCGTTACCGGTCCGAAATTCGATAAACTTGAGGGATTTTACGGAATTCTCGACGAGAAAAAGACGGTTGATGAAGAGAATAAATCCGTAAAAACCGCCGTTGTGGAAATGGCGGCGTGTGCGGGACTTCCGCTGGTTTACAATCGGAAAAATCCGGAAAAAACCACGACTTACGGTGTTGGTGAGCTTTTTCTTCACGCGATTCAGAATGGTTGCCGAAAAATCATTCTTGGACTCGGCGGAAGTTGTACCAACGACGCGGGAACCGGTGCTGCGGCAGCGTGTGGAGTCCAATTTTATAAAGAGAACGGAAAATCTTTCATTCCGACGGGTGGCACGCTTCACGAAATCGCGAAAATCGACGCGTCTGAGATAAATCCACTTCTGAAAGAGGTCGAAATCGTCACGATGTGCGACATTAATAACCCATTTTGCGGACCGACCGGCGCGGCGTACGTTTTCGCTCCTCAGAAAGGTGCGGATGCAGAAATGGTTCAGCGTCTGGACGACGGATTACGTCACTGTGGGAAAATTATTCAGCGCGACCTGCGGAAAACCGACATTTTCACCCTTCCCGGAGCGGGTGCGGCTGGCGGAATGGGTGGCGGAATGCACGCTTTTTTCGGCTCAAAACTCCAGATGGGTATAGAAACCGTTCTGGATACCGTCCATTTTGACACGCTTCTGCGCGACACGGACCTCGTTTTCACGGGTGAGGGAAAAATCGACGATCAGAGTCTCCGCGGAAAAGTCATCTGGGGAATTGCCGGCAGAACACGACGCGCGAACGTTCCGCTCGTAGTGGTGACGGGCGACATCGGCGAGAATATCGACCCAATTTATGACCGTGGTGTAACCGCGATTTTTAGTATAAACCACACCGCTGTCCCGCTATCCGTCGCGCGTCGCCGTGCCCGACAGGATATGGCAAGCGAAATGGAAAACCTTCTCTGCCTCCTGACGCTCACAGACAAGTCAGCGGTAAAATAATGTGGAAACGGTTCCATGACGGTTACCTTTTCCCTTTTTTATACTCTTTTTTATCGTAGAACAACGCGCCGGGAATCGAAGCGAGATGGGTGTCGCAGAATGATTGGCGTTTATAAATAAATACAATACCCGCATTACTAAAAATCCTATTCAATTCTTCCAGAAATGCGTTTTTATGCTTTAATACAAATGAAAAACTGGTTGTGTTTTCAACGAGCACACAGAAATCCGTGTGTAGTGAAATCTGCTCATCATAAATCCGCGAAACAAGATACGCCCGCTTAATTGGCGCGTATTTCGAGAGACATCTACACAATTCCAAAACAACATTCTCATCTTTTTCAACAGGAATCAATCTGTCACCCGCTTTTAATTTTCCGTTAAACGTTTTTATCAAATTAGGAACTTTTTTGTCACGCATTTCGAGAAAACGTTGTAAACCATTTCGGTCGCCTGTGTCGATGTAATACTGAAGGAGGACATTCGTATTATTTTGCAAGTACAAATATGGCGATTTTTCCAAACATGATTCGAATATTTCCTTCGCGCGCTCTGGCTCTTTTTCGTAAAGATCACCTGCGTGCATCATCAGTAACTCCGGATGGTCGGGCATTTTCTCAAGACACTCCGCCAAAAACTTTTTAGACGCTTCTGGATTAAAAAACGCGAGTGCTACGATTGCTGAATGAATTTTCGATATTCTCATGTTGGGTGACGGTGGATTTTCTGCCAGATATTTTTGATATGTTTCTGCTTGGTTTTTAACCTCCTCAGCATGTTCTTCTAATAACTGATGATAGTATTGGTTTATCATGTCGTAGAATTCATCATCCAGCGTAAAAAACGATTCCAGCGCGTTAGCGTCGTGTCGAACATATGACCATGGAGAAACACACCCCGCGATTTTCAGACGCTCGGCAAAAGAAGGATGCTCGTCCAAAACGTTAGGAATTTGGCGAATCTTTTTGTTGATAATTCTTTCCAATTTCTCGTCCGTCGGATTTTCTTTAAGTGCTTTCTGCATATTCCGCGCTAAATCGTAATTTTCCCAACTTTCTGACTGCATTTCTAACAACATATCAGTATTATATTTCAAAAATATCGGCGTTTTCGTCGCCATTTCAACCACGCAGGCGGCGATACTAGCTCCGCCTAAATGTTCGACGCAGAAAGTGTCCGCATCGATTTCGTGTTGGCGAAAAATTGGTAAAACCGCAAAAATGAAAGTGCGCATCCAGCATTTTAGCCAAATAATCACAATGAAAATGAGAAGACCGAGTGCCGGAGTCTGCCAAAAAAGTAACAGTCGGTAAAAAATACCACTGATGAAGGAATGGTGATAGGAAATATGTCCCATTTCGTGCGCGAGACACCCCGACAACCCACGTTCACTCAAGGCACAGAGTAGCGGATAGCCTAAAATGAGGTAATTCCGGCGAAATGGCGTCATGCTAAATCGGCTAACGGCGCAAGCATTAAAGTTGTTATCGATATAGATAGCATGAATTTTGCGACTTTTGATTTTTTTCGCAATTTCATCGACTTTTTTGTAGACTTCAGGAAACTTTTTTCTCTCCAGATAAAGCGTGTCATCCCACGGTCCGTGTGTTATTACGATCCAGTAGCAAAAAACGGACGGAATAATCACGAGAACCACCCCAGCTATCGGTGCGTAATACACAAGAAAAAGGGCTGCCGCAATAACGAAAACCATTGCAATTAGCGACTGAACCACGAGCCACAGCAAATAAATTCCGTACTTGATTGGATGTTTTTCACGGAACTTAAGCATCCTCTCACTCGCGGTCCAGTCCTTCCACGTGATAAATTCGTCGTTCATTTCTACTTTCAGCTTCTGCTTCCTCTCTTGATTTATTCAGAAGTTTACTACTTATTTACAATCTCCGTGAACGCTTTCTCCGCGGCGGCGACGGTCCGTGAAATGTCGTCTTCCGTGTGCGCAGCGGAGAGGAAAAGTGCTTCGAATTGGCTACATGGAAAATAAACACCCTGATGAATCATTTTCCAGAAATACTCCGCGAATCGCGCAGTGTCAGAACGCGCGGCGGTTTCCCAGTCCGTCACCGGTCCATCCTGGAAAAAGAACGTCATCATTGCGCCGACACGGTTCGCACAGAGCGGAATTCTGTGTTTCTTCGCTGCTGAAAGAACGCCGTCGACCAGCTGGGTTCCGAGACGTTCCAGGTAAGGATACGGATTCATCTCACGGAGCGTCTTGAGCGTCGCAATTCCGGCGGTCATGGCAAGTGGATTCCCGCTGAGCGTTCCCGCCTGATACACTTTTCCAGCTGGGAGAATATTCTGCATAATGTCACGCCGTCCACCATACGCGCCGACCGGGAGGCCGCCACCGATAATTTTTCCGAAAGTCGTAATGTCCGGGCGCAATCCGAGAAGCGACTGTGCACCAGCGTACGCGACGCGGAAGCCGGTCATCACTTCGTCACAGATTAAGAGGGTTCCGTACGTTTTCTGAACGAAAGTCAGCGCGTCGCAGAATTCCGGCGACATGATAACGCAACCCATATTTCCGACAACTGGCTCAAAAATAACCGCCGCGATTTCCGAGCCGCATTTCTCGAAGAGCGAGAGGAGACCCGGAACGTCGTTATACGCAAGAATTACCGTATCGCGTGAGGTTCCTTCCGTGACACCAGGAGAATTCGGCACACTAAACGTCGCGGCTGCAGAACCGGCGGCAACAAGGAGGGAATCGACGTGTCCGTGGTAATTTCCGGCAAATTTAACGATTTTATCGCGTCCAGTCGCTCCGCGTGCAAGCCGAATCGCGCTCATGGTCGCTTCCGTGCCGGAGTTGACGAATCGGACCATCTCGACGGACTCTACCGCGTCGATGACGATTTTCGCAAGTTCTGACTCCCAGAGCGTCGGTGCACCGAAACTCGTGCCGGAGTGAAGGACTTTTTCGAGCGCCTGCGTGACGTATGGATGACCGTGACCGAGAATCATGGGGCCCCAAGAGCCGACGTAATCAATATATTCATTTCCATCGACGTCGAAAAGCCGCACACCTTCCGCATGGTCGATGAAAATGGGGTTTCCCCCGACGGCACCAAACGCGCGAGCAGGACTATTCACGCCCCCCGGCAGAAGTTGGACGGCCTCGGCAAATGCTTTCTGACTTTTACTTAAATCGAACATGATACGCTTTCTTTCTATTTTTTTCTGGATTTCAGAGAAACTGAGAGATTTTATCCCCAACATATTATAAAATTCCGCTTTCCCGTCGTTTCACGTTGCTGAAACGACTATCAGAAGAACCGCTCTTCCCTGAATTTTCAAGTGGAATCCAACACCCGTTATTATACCACATTCCACCGACAGGTCAAGAACCGAGGAGGGATTCAGAGAAAATTTCGTTATTTTTCCAAAAATTTTGTCTTTTCTCAAGAAAAACAATTCATTATTCTCCCCGCCCATTCCAAGAATCAAAAAAAGGTATAATGATATATATCTTGGAAATAGTCCGAGATTCAGCCTTCCACTAGCCTGAATATTTCTTACGCATTCATGATAGACGGTAGAATGCCGTCTTCCGACTGCATAGCGGTCAAATATAATAGCCGTGGGTGTAAACCCACGGTAAATGAACGGTAAAACGCGATTCTCCCCCTCCCCACGCCGAAGGCGTGGGGAGGGAGTCGGGGGGTGGGGGCGGTGCCGAAACACTTTCCGTGGTTTTACCCCCACGGCTATTACATGATGCTCCTACGGAGCTTGGCGTTTCGGCAATGAACCTTAATACATAACGTGTAAATGATTCCCTCCGTAAAAATCACGGTTTCATTCCGTATTTTCCGACACTTTAACGTTTTTTGCCTTTTCAGGTATGAAATATTCAGGTTCGAAAAGGCTTTAAATATTAACCAACGAGGTAAACTTATGAAAATTCCCTCAATAACCGTCGCGTTTCTTTTTTCGTTGTGCGTGTTCCTGACGATTGGATACCAAAATAAAAAAGAGGAAAAAAAGGAAAAACAGAACGTTGCCGTCCTTGCGGAAAACGAGAGCGTACCTGCCGAAATGCCGATCTCGATTGATGTTGGAATGTTACCACACGTTGAACTGGAAACGCTGACTGTGGAACCTAAAATGCAGAATTTTGGGGAAACGGACGAAATCACTAGGCTCAAAACGCTCTCGGAATGGGCGAAGGACGGCGATGTAATTACGCTCAAGGCGGGGAAATATGACCTTCCTGCCAGAATCACAATCGCTCGGGACGTGGTTATCCGTGGCGAAGAGGGAAAAGATGTCGTCCTCACTTCCTCGGATTCCGCTGTATTTCATATTACTTCCGGCAGTCCGAAATTTGAAAATCTCACCGTCGCTAATAATGAAGAGCTATCCAGCGCATTTTTGATTACAGGCGGTTCTCCGAAAATTTCCGATTGCGTTATCATTGCGGATAATGGAATGGGAATCAAGGTTCAGAGAAAGGAATCTTCTCCAGAAGTGAGCCAGTGCATGATTAAAAACTCTCAATTCGCGGTTTGGTTTGAAGGAGAAGCTGGCGGACATTTCGACGATTGCGAAATTTTTAACTTTGAGTATAAAAACGTGGACCGTTGGTTACCATCTTGTCAGAATCGAATCCGAAATTCACGAACTGTAGTATTCATCATAATCATTCGTTAATTCACATACGTGAGGCACAGGGAACTTTTGAAAATTGCTCTATATTTATTGGTAATGATATAGGCGTTTGTATCGAAACCAATTCTCGCTCATTCTTTAGAAATTGTAAAATTTCGAATGTAAGTATGATAGGAATGGGAATTGCCTTTTGTGGTGGAGTCACGGTTGAAAAGTGCGATTTTCTCGAAAACGGAACAGGAATCTCCATGATTAGCGCTTCAGGAGAAATAAGAGATTCCAAAATTCAAGGTTCCGGAGTGGAAATCGGTCTTATAAATGACTCGACTGCGCATATTATGAATACAGAAATTAGCAAAAACGGAAGAGGTCTCGTGGTTTTTCAAAGTATGGTTTTTGCGGAAGGTTGTCAGATTTTTAATCATCGCGAACATGGAATCGTTATAGAAAAGAAAGGAAACGGGGAAATTTCCAACTGTGAGATTCATGAGAATCATGAAGCGGGAATTTTGGTTAAAAAAGGTTGCAGTCTGGATATTCTCACCTCGAAAATTCATAACGAAAAAACAGGTGTGATTTATGAAACAGACACGAAAGGGAATCTGACGGATGTAACGATGGAAAATAATAAAACAGATTGCCTGATAATGTCGGAGAAGGTGAAAATGTCGGAGAAGGCGGAATGAAACTAGCGTTTTGCGGAAATGCAATTTACCCAGTATATATTAGAATTCGTCGCTGAAACGCCAAGCTCCGTAGGAGTGTAATAACCGTTTATTGATTTCATTTTTTGAAGACTTCTCTCCCTCCGGCGCTCCGCGCTACCTCCCCTATTAGGGGAGGTGCCGAACGTATGTGAGGTGGAGGGGGCAGTGTTAAATGCCTTAAAACATTTTCATAAATCGTGTTTACGCGACAGTCCTGAAAGAACTGCGTTTTAACTACGAACTTTAGTCCGCAACAGATTTTCTAAACACTTTACACAAGATTTCACTCTTCAGGAGGAAGTTGCTACCCGTCTCACTTCAAAACCCGTGGGAGAAACCATTATGGAAAAATAGATCTCTCCCAGTCCCTCTTCCCAAAAAACTTTTAATCGCAACTACGTCGCTTGCTTTTTGATGGGTGTTCTTCTTAGAGTTCCCACCCTTTTCGATAATTTGGATAGTTAAACTCATCAATCGCTGCACAATCCGGCGACTTAATCGCTTTCCAGTCCCAACGGATTCCGTCTTTCGCGCCGACACGGTAAGCCGCGTTGCCGAGAAGTCCCGCTTCAGCAATTTTGCCACTGTAATCGAAATTACACGTCGCAACCTCGCCACCCTTAATCGCGTTAATCCACTCACGATGGAATCCCGGCGACGCAGGAATCGTCTCTTCCGGTACCTGATATTCCGCTTTTTCGTCGTAAAGATGGACTTCATGCCAACTGAAATCGCACGAAATAATCCCTTTCGTTCCGATGAAAATGTTATTTCCCTGCTTCATATTCGGGAACTTTTCCAGATGTTTCTTGATTTCACGATTGAAACCGCCGTGGCTCCAGTACAATTTCACTGCCTTGCGGTCTCCAACAGCTGGGAAATCAAATACGACATCCATCCCCTTCGACGTACGCTCCGCGTCCACTTCCGGACCGGTTGCCGATATCTTTTCCGGATACGTCAGGTTCAACGCCCAGAACGGAATTTCCATGATGTGACAGCACCAGTTCCCCGTTTCTCCCGTACCGTAATCCCACCAGAAACGCCATTTATACGGACACAAGTCAGCTGTGTACGGACGGAATTTCGCAGGTCCAATCCACACATCCCAATCCAGATTTTCCGGCTTCGGTGTGTCAAACTTCAACGCTTCTGGCATCCCTCGGTTACCACCGACACGACTGTAAACTTCCGTAATTTCACCAATCGCACCCGACTGAATCGCTTCAATCGTCCGACGCATCTGCGGCATCGCATGACGCTGCATACCCAACTGCGTTGCCAACTTTCGCTCACGTGCCATCTCCGTCAAAATCCGGCACTCTTTCACACAATGCGCCATCGGCTTCTCAAGATAAAGATGCTTGTCGAGCGACATTGCAATGTACGAGGGATGAAAATGCGTATGGTCCGGCGTGCTCACTGCCACCGCGTCAAACTGATTCGACATTTCATCGAACATTTTACGGAAATCGTAATACTTTTTCGCATTAGGAAGCCTCTCATAAACCTTTCCCGCACGCGCGTCGTCACAGTCGCACAGAGCAACGACATTCTGACTGGCTAAACCACCAACCTGATGACCGCCCTGCCCACCGATTCCAATCAGAGCAACATTCACACGTTCGTTCGGTGAATCATCACCAAAAGCCAAACCAGAAATACCCGGCAGAAACAGTCCCGTAGCAAGACTAGTTTTCAACATATCACGACGATTCATTCGCATACGATTTTCTCCTATTTTAAGGTGGGGGAAGGAAATAGCCTCCCCTAAATATAAGAGAAGGCTATTCGATAAAACTTCTAATTATTTACGCATTTTTCTTCTGACGACGATTCCGACGGGCAGCGTAAAGACCAGCGGAACCCATCAACAGAAGTGCCCACGTAGACGGTTCCGGAACTGCATTCTCGTTCGCTAAAATAACGGCCTTGCCATCTTCTGTATCCATCTCGAACATGACGAAATCTCCCGCATCTCCTTCCAATTCCAAAAGGGAATTCCAATCCAGCTCCGCCAGGTCACTGCCCACGAATTCATCACCTTTATAACTAATCAGTTCAATATCACCTAATACGTCACTCAGGTTCACAACGAAATCGGTTGACTGTTCGTCAATATTCAACGAAATCTTCGAGCCTTCCGACATGATAAGTTTACCCGTCACACGAATTCGGTCATATTTTGTCGCATCGTGAAGGTCTATTCGGAGTTTAGACGCATCACCAGTAAGCGTTATATTCCCCGTCAGATTCAGGTTACCATATTTATCCGCCGCAGTTCCCGATGAAAGAATACCATTCACCACGTCAACGTTCGTCGTAATATTTCCGTTCATCTGCGAGAGAGCTTTATCGGCACCATTCACCGTAATTTTCGAGTGCGTGAACGTTTTACCGTCCTCAACTTCCAGCGTTCCGCTCTTCATGGTAAACGCACCAGTCACTTTCTGACTATCAGCCGCAACACGAAGCGTTCCACCGTCAATCGTCATATTATTCGCCGACGCCTGATCTGCTTTACGATTCAGAACCAACGTTCCGTCCTTCACGGTCATGTTCGCGGTATTATTATAATCTTTTCCGCTAACCTGATTGTCGCTGGTAAACGTCCAAGTTCCGTCGCCAACTTTCTCAACATTCAAAATCTTAACGCCTTCAACACGTGGGTTATTTCGTAAAGTGCCGGAGAAAACGCTATCATTTCCTAAAGCACCAACCTGCAACGTCGTTGTGGTACCTTTACTGGCATCAACAATATTCGGTCGGACGGTGGCGTTACCAGTCAAGTCACCTATTTTAATGGTTTTCCCGTCTAAACCACCATCGAAAAGAATACCAGAATCGGAAGTCATATTCGTATTCCACGTTGCGTACTCGCTACCAAGAGCCGTCGCAGAATTGAATGAGAACCAACGGTCACCCGAAACATTAATTGTACCGCGGAAATTACTCATATCACCCGTGACTTGGAGCCAATTCGACCTTCCGCCGTTATTGAAATTAATTACCGAGCTTTTATCCGTTAAGGATTCAAAACCAGCGTAATCCGACTTGGCGTCTTGATCTGCAGTCGTGTTGATATTCAAAACAATATCATTGTCGGTAGTAGCGTCGAACTTAACCACGCCATTGTTCCGATTCGACGAATTGGCAGTCAAAAGACCTTCGCCAGTGTTTTTCAATGTGAGCGTTGTAGTAGCCACCATCGTCGCATTCAGAGTGGAATTCTTGCTGCCGATATTTTCAATTTGATACTCGCCAGCTCCCATTTTGGCGTTCAGCGTCAATTTACCGTCGCCGAGATTTTCCAGCTGATACTCGCCCGCCACCATGCTGACGGTGTTCACGGTTAAATCGCCAGAGCCGGTATTTTGCAGAGCTCCGATTTTCGTCAATGTACCTTCTTCATTATTCGCAAAGGTCACTTTCCTAAAATCGATACTACGCGCGCCCGCATTAAAGAGCATACCACCTTTAACGGTGATATTATTCTCTGGCGGAACGGCTCCCGCGCCCTCTTTTATTATGCGATTATAGCCGAAAGCGCCTTTTTCTTCGACGGTAATATTCGTTTGATTATCCAGATATGCGTCGTTATTCTGACCAATTTGGAGTCTGCCTTCTTCTACAACCAGATTTCCAAAATTATCATGCTGAGCGTTAAGGTAAATCGTACCTGCGCCCGTCTTTACCAACGTAGCGAGTTCCGCTCCCTCTTCACCGTCGATAGCTTCAAACTTGGCGGAAATGCTATAATCTAAATCTTTTTCCGCATGAATAGCGCTCGTGGTTCCTTTCTGGAGCTGAATTGTTTTGTTATCCTTAAACGCCACCGTGGTGTCCCTATTCGCTTCAAAGAAAGAACCACCAGCAAGGACGATTTGCGTATCGTCGATTCGGTCCATTCCCCAATTTTTCAGGTATCCTTCTTTTACGATGATTTTTTCCAACGCAGTACCATTTTCCGCGCCAATAGCAAGAGCACCTTCACCCATCTTGATAATCGTACCGGTTGTTTTGCCGCGCAAAACCGTATGGTTCCATATACTGGGATCCACGACGCGGATAGTACCATTATTGGAGGTAATCGCGTTATTGACTGTCACTTCATTTCCCTTACTCGGGTCGGCTTTCACGTTAACCGCAAACGTACCGTCTTCTTCAATTACGATTGGCGCGTTTTCTATCGAAATATTTATAGCCGTGCCATCGCCGAGCTGAATCGCACCTTCCTGAATCGTCAGGGATTTAATGAATTTTTGATTACTCGTAAGAATCTGCGTGCCTGCGCCAACTTTGGTAATTTCATATTTAGTGTTCGCGTCATCCCACAAAGAAGCGAAAGTACCAGAAAATGTCGAATCAACGCCCTTGCCACCAATTTCGAGTTTATAAGTTCCAGCTTCATACTCGTTACGTACCATACCATATCCGGAAAGGGCACCGATTTTCAAAACTTTGTCATCAGCCGGCTTGAAAGATAACAATAGACCTGCAGCAACCCCCTCGCCCGGCGTGAGATTAAACGTAACCGTGCTTGCGTCCTGCGCTCCGACCTGAATCCACGTACCCTTCTGACCTACATCCGTTTGCGTCGGTTTTTCCGGACCGCCCGTAATCGTACCGTGATAACCGGTCAAATCACAACCTGTTAAATTAAACCAGTGCGCACGCGGACCCGTGTAGTAAATTTCCTGATTTTCGTCGCCGGTCAGTGTTCCGGTGAGTTGGACTCTCTGTTTTGAGGCAATGATTTCAACCCGATGCCCCGCTTCACCGGTTAATTTCAGGTTCTGGAAGGTTATTCCGCCAGTCGCGGTATCGGTGAATGTGACGTAACCGCCATTATTAAAAGTAACGTTGGAATAAATAACCGAATTTTTCATGTTCGTGATTGTACCGCCGTTCACGATAATCGTTTCCTGTCGCGGTAAAGCCGATACGACACCATCAGGGCTATAAATTCGGTTATAACCGTAAGTCGCGCCTTTTTCGACGGTGTCAATCGCGTTTTGATTCAAACCGCCCGTCGTGTCACCATTACCCAAAATGAGAGAGCCTTCTTTAACATGGAATGTAGCCACGTTGTGATCGAAGCCCGTCAGATTCCACGTTCCTGCACCGACTTTCGCCACGTGCAACTTGTTTTGAATATTCGGATCCCCATTTTTATCTACATACGCATCTAATTTACCAGAAAACGTACTAACATCGGTAGCGTTCGTGAGGAGATTACCAACTTCAATGTAGTAAGTCTGATTACTCATGTAAAGTCCACGAATGGTACCATTTCCATCCACTCTTCCGAATTTAATCGGATTCGCAGCCGAGGAATTCAGATTATCGGCAAGCCAAACCCCGGAAAGATTATCCGCAGGTTCCGTCGAGTTCACCACCCACGCGGCGTTCTCACTTCCCTTATTATTACCGGTAATCCCGAACCACGCAGTTTGGCTGACATTAATGGTACCGGAAAAATCACTCATATCTCCCGAGAATTGTATCCAAAATCGTCCAGAAGGACACGAAATATCCAAATTTCCGTTTCCAGAGAATTTCCCGGTGAAAGTCGTTGCAGCGCCATCGTACTTTGCCCAACCACCGTTGGTAAAAGTGTAATCGTCGCTCCCCCCAACGAGAGTGTACGGATTCGCAGAAGTGTAGGTTCCACCATCAATCGTCCGCGTCGCAGAAGTGGGGAGAATATTCACACTCACCCCATCCACAATCTGCGTGTTCAGGGTAATTCCTGCTGTATTATTACTCGTCGGCATTACCGGCGTGTCATTCCCTGCAACACTATATACACCCAGCGGAAGGACTTCATTTCCGGAAATCGTGTTTACACCGTAATTCACCGAAGAAGAATACGGACTCGCAACATTCATAAACGTAGCAGCCTGAACCGGAATCGAAGCGACAATAAGTGAATAAACGAAAAATGTGGCAAAACGTTTCATGATAACCTAACCAACTGAAGGAACTCACGCACGGCCTCCCCCACAGGAAACCGTCGGTTGTGAAAATTGTTTCATCGCGAACGGAATTGGAAACAAATCTGACACCAACACACTAACATACCGTTTATTATACGTCGCTCTTTCAGAAACGCAAGTATTTTCCGCCAATTTTTTGCAAAATTTCCATAAAAATTTCGAGATTTTATGTCTTTTCGCAGAATTTTCGCTACAATCCACATAATTACACAGTTTCGGTCACCGTTATGAGTTCTGTAGATAACTATACTGATTCCACTTGAAAATTCAGGAAAGGGTGGTCTTTTCGGTAGTCATTCATGTAAAGTGAAATGACGGTAATGTGAAATTCTATAGTGCGTGGTATATAACCAGCTAAAGCGAAAACCGAATAATGAACGTTCTAGTATTTTGCTACGTAACACACGTATTCAAGAAATGTTCGGATTTTGACGATATTTTAAAATGTCGTAGCGTTTTTTCGTAAGTTTTTCAGAGTTACCTTTAAATTAAAGATTTTTTGCAGATTTTACAAGAAAGTAATCTTCTAAGAAAGCAGAAAGTAAAGTTTTAAGGTAAAATGAATTTAGACTGGTCCCAATTAATATTAATATGAAACACACATCGAAATCCCCTGATGTCCTTCTCCTGAAACGAAAAGGACATAAACGTCATCACCGTTCCCAGAAACCGTCGTACGCGCGGTGGTTTTGGGGATTCCTGTTTATCGGCGTGATTCTCGGTGGCGCTTATATGATAGTTGAGTTTCAGATGAAAACCATCACGGTCCAGAATATTCAGCACGAAATGGTCGCGAATATGGAAGCGATTCTGGCCGCGCTGGATGAGTATCATCGTGATAAGGGAACCTATCCGCCAGCATACGAGATGAATGATCGCGGAGAACGGACGTTCAGTTGGCGCGTGGCGATTTTACCTTACTTTCTTGACGCAAATGGAAACCCACGGTATATGGATTTATATGATTCCTTTAACCGTGAGCAACCATGGGACCATAAAGATAATTGGCATCTCCTAGAAAAAATGCCGAGAGAGTATCGGTCTCCATTAAGTAAAAATACAGTAGAAAATGAAAAAGCGACTTATCTAACGAATTACCTGACGATCCGGAATCTGCGTTCAGTATTCCCGACAGACCGGGCACCAGTAAGTAAGGCGAGAATTACGGATCCACTCGATTCGACGGTAGCGGTAATTGAAGTTTCTGATGAAGAGGCGATTGAATGGACTCGGCCTGATGATTTCGAGTTCGACCCGCTCCATGAAGCAACCGCCGCGCCACGGACTTTCAGGGAAGATGCGATTCTCGTCGGCATGTGTAACGGGAAAGCGAAACAGTTGCCGATTACGGTGAATGTGAAAGAGATGTTCGGAAAACCGGAGTATACATCAGAGAAACTAGTGGAGGAAAATCCGTGGGTAGGACCGTTCCTGCGCGATAATGACAGTCCGCGACTTGGTGGAAATAGTAATAAGAATGAAAATAGCGAGGCTAAAAAGTCTGCGACTGCAGAAGTTATCGCGACTTCTGAAGATGAAGCCACCGCCACGGAAGAAATCGACGATTATCGTCCTGGTCAGCCACCGAAACCGGAAAATGAGAAAGAATAGGTAAAGAGACAGCAGAAGTTAACGGAGATTTCTCGGAAATTCAGGATATGGAAAAAATTTCGAGGAGAATCTTGACACGCGGACAATTTTCGGTTATAATTCAGATTATAATACAATTTATTTTATGAAGCTGTATCCGAAAATTGTTCGCCGAAGGAAATTGGAATGCCGTTTATCTGGCCATGGACGCGAATTACCTGTCCGTTTTGTTTTGAAGAATTTCATCTGAGTGAAGCACCTGTGCGTGCGTCTGAGTCGTCGATGCTTTTTCCGGACGAGGAAATGCGCGCGTTTCTAGGAATGGCCTATCCACCAGACATGCCGATGGTGACGCCAACGCCAACGAACTGGTTTCTAAAAAGTGTCCGCCGTGTGCATCTTCCATTATGTCGGGAAGTCACGCCGGAAAGTCCGTTGCGTATCTGTCCACACTGTCACATGTACCTTCCACAGGCGTTGGCGAACTGGAATCATGAGAGTAACATTATCGCGATTGTCGGAAGCCGATCTTCAGGAAAAAGTAACTATTTCGGTGTTCTTCTGAAACAGCTCGAAACACGTTACGCAGCAGAATTAAATTTTGGTTTCCGTCCACAGATGACATTCGACGTACGTGAAATGCGGAGGATGGACTCACGGAGACTCTATGAACGTCGTTACGGTCAGCGTCTGTTTCACGATCACCGTGTAATTCAGCAGACAGAACGTTCTGAAGTGGACGCGGATATTAAAATCCCACTGATTTATCGGCTTACGCTCTCGCAGACCGTCCGTGGAAAGGAGCGACTGAAAGCGATTGACCTCGTGATTTTCGACGCGGCCGGTGAAGATCTCAGTACGATGCGGAATTTCCATTCGTTCGGTCGTTACGCGCTGAAAGCGTCAGGAATTATCCTGATGATTGACCCATTCCGGTATCCGGCAATTTATCATAAATTACCGCCGGAAATGAAGAACTGCATTCCTACACCGGAGGCTCTTGGAGGTACGCCGGGAGAGATTCTGGATTATTACCTGAGTTATAAGACGAATGAGAGTGCATTACGACCGGACGAGAAAATTAAGACGCCGACTGCGTTAGTTCTTACGAAAATTGACATGCTCCGCGCGATTCTGTCCCGACAGGAACAATCACTTTTCCAAGAAACAAGTCATTCAGGTGGTTTTAACCGGAAAGTCTGCGAGCGAAAATCGGAACAGATTCTGAATTTCCTCGTTGAAAACGGAGCGGGCGACCTAGTGATGAATTTACGGACGCAATTTGAAACCAGCGCGTTTTTCGGTGTATCGGCACTCGGCGCGATTCCGGACGGCGAGTCAATTCCGCGTCAGATTCGTTCCATAAATGTCGTTGACCCGCTTTTATGGATACTTCATCAGTTAAAGTATCTGAAAGCTCGGAATTAAATAAAATATGAAATAAAACAGAATACGGTCCCTGACTCCACTTAAAAATTCATGGAAGAATGGTTCTTCCGGTAATCGTTTCCGTAGCGCGAAATGATGGTAATGCTGATTTTTATAGTGAGTCAGACATAAAATACTTTTTAATATTATAGCGTTTTCCCTTTTATTATGAATAGGAGTAACCGAAATGACTTTTTCCGCTAAACTTTCCGCTGCGATTCAAGCTAAAAAAACGCCAGTACTCGTCGGAATCGACCCACGTTTTAACATGATTCCAGAATGCCTGAAACAGGGCGTAGACTCGGCAGATCTGAAGGCCGTCGCGGATGTGTATCGGACGTTTTCGTGTCGGATTCTGGACGTAATCGCTCCACATGTAGCGTGTATTAAGCCGCAACTTGCATTTTTTGAGGCAGTCGGACCGTACGGAATGCTCGCTCTGGCAGATGTAATTGACTATGCGCGCGAATTGGGTTTAGTCGTCATCCTCGACGGAAAACGGAACGACATCGGTAGCACGGCGGAAGGTTACGCGGCAGCATATCTTGGTGAAAAATCCGCATGGCGTGGGGACGCGCTCACCGTCAGTCCGTACCTTGGAGAAGATAGCGTTCAGCCATTCGTGAAAGTCGCAGAACAGAACGACGCAGGTATTTTCGTCCTTGTAAAAACCTCGAATCCCGGTGGCGGAATGTTACAAGATCTGGTCGCAGACGGAAAAACCATTTATCAGCATACGGCAGACTGGGTGGAAAAAACTGCGGCGGCTTTCGCGGACTCCACAGGTGAAAAATATGGCGCGGTCGGAGCAGTCGTCGGCGCAACCTACCCAGAACAGTTGGCAGAATTGCGTAAACGGATGCCGCACGCGTGGCTTCTAGTGCCCGGTTTCGGTGCTCAGGGTGGGACGGTAAAGGATGTGGCTCACGCTTTCGATGAAAACGGACTCGGAGCGATTATTAATAACTCACGCGGAATTATCTTCGCGCACAGCCGGAAAGATTATGCCGGTCGGTTCCAGGATAGCGAGTGGGAAAAAGCCGTCGAAACCGCCGTTCTCGACATGAAGGAACAGTTTAAGGATTTCGTCCGGTAGATTTCAGCGACGATACATGAGTCATACTTAAAGACGATACATGAGTCACACTTAAAAATTTAGAGAAAGATGACTTTTTCGCCCGTCGTTTCAGCACCGCATAACGACAGGGAAACAGAATTTTATAGTGCATCGGGTATAAATAAGGGTAAACCGGAGGTTACGCAGAATGTGTTATCTCCGGTTTTACTCTCGGATT
>JAUNAI010000046.1:0-6538 GCA_030527705.1 Planctomycetia bacterium
AGACATCCTGTCACCCTATTCCCTTTTTAACCATGACGCACTCTAAAATTTTACCTTAGCGTCATCACGTTACTGAAATGACTGCTGAAAAACCCGCTCTTCCCTGAATCTTTATGTAGAATCCGCGTATAAGAGGAGTAAGCAGACGCCGTTCGACGGAGAATTCGGAAGTGGTTTTCGCTTGGCGATTCAGCCCCCGCCTGTCAGCGTACTTTTCTTGAAAAGAATGGAAGAGGGAGACTAGAAGATCTCCCCGCTCTTAATTAGTTTTTCATTCCCTGATTCGCTAATTGCGCTTCAATCGCCTTTAATTGCGCGTCGATTTCGTTGTCGGAAGAGGACATTTCCTCCGTGCCTGTCAGCATTTTTTCGACGACCTCCCCAGTAATTCCCTGTGCGGCTGCGTCGCTGGTCAAGGAATCACTCGTTTCGGTAATACGGTCCAGTACGGAATTCATCATATCTTCCATCGAGAGATTCTGCTGAAGAATATTATCTAAATCCTGAATCATCTGACCGTCATTAAATTCAGTGAACACTTCATTAACCGACTTCGCCATCGCTTTCATGCCCTGCCCGAACTCGCCGAACAGTTTCGCTTGGTCCCGAATCTGGAGTACAATTTCAAAATGGAGAAGTTGACTGTCGATTGCTCGCCGTTTCATGATGGTCTGCGCCACGAGACCGCTCGCAATTTTGAAGTTTTTCGTATCATTTTCTTTTTTTGCACGCAGAGCCATTTCCATAAACCGACGCTCGTCCTTCCGAAGTCGATTACTCATCTGGCGCTGTTTCGAAATACAGGAACGAATTTCCATTTCGCGCTCCCGTTCTCGCTGTTCCTTGGATTTAAATAGATTACCAAACATGGAAATTACTCCTTTTTGTACCCGATTTATAGCTGACATATTATAAATTTTCGCTTTTCTGTCGTCTTGCGTTGCTGAAACGACTACCAGAAGTAACCGCTAATTAAGTCACACTGGAGGCGCGATCGTCTCATCCGCAGAAGATATTAAGCGTTTTAAAACCCGACTTTCATTAAATTACGTAATTTAGGAAGAATTTACTCTCTAAAATCACCATTTTTACCCACGTATTCGGAGCGTGCGTCCGCATACCCAGTTAATCAGTGTTTCCAGAATGACCGCTCTTCTCTGAATTTTCAAGTGGAATTTTTATAACTGTAACTTAACTGAAACTTCGTGCATATTCCAGATATTCCCGGTAATCTTTCCACACGCTGAACCGTAACGTACCAACCTCAAACGTCATGCCGGGCATGAGCGGAAGAAGTTCATTCTTGTATAAATACTCCTTTTCATGTCCCGGAAGTGTGTAGAAAATCGCTCTGGAATCGTTATTCGCCAACTCGAAATGGTCACTACAGTAACAGAATGTTAAATGCTGCGTGCATAACTGGTCCGTGTTAAAATAAACCGCGTCGGTTGTGATATGACTTCCCAATGAAACCGCCTGAAACACGAAAAAATATTCCACATCATCCGCGTATGGATCACTTTTCCACGCGTTCTCGTTCTCCCACCGCTTTCGATTCGCCTCGAAATTCGGTTCAGGAATCACGGTTTCTTCCTTTCCATCCTTTCCGTCCCCATTTTTCCACGAAAAATCTTTCTTCCGAGAAAGTTTTAACGCGCTTACATTCCGTTCCTCGCCTAGATACCAGAGCGGGTCCAAATTACTTTCCCGCATCCGTAATTTTCCACTTTCCACGAGGTTCTTCTTTACCAGTAATGGAACCTGTTTCCGATAAATATTCATAGGAAGCGACGCGAATCGGCTTAACCGAATTTCCGGTTCCTCCAGTTCTTCAAGTTCATCCCAAGAGAGAATATCTTCTCGTAACCGCGATTTTTTATCATCCGCGTCACGAAAAACTTCTGCTCCCCACGTGCTGTGAGTCTGAAACTCAATTCCCTCTTCCGTGAAATTCATCTCCACATGTTCTCCGGAAATGAACAGTGAGAGATATCCTTGCGGCGAGTCTTTCACTACATTTTCCCGATAAAATCGGTACACCACTTGTGCTTTTCGGTAATCCCGCCCAATCACCACTTTCGGCAACGCATACAGATAAAAAAATCGCACTCCTTTCGGCATTTCCGCCTTGATCAGTAACTGGCGACAGACAGGGATATTTTCCGCATCTGCCACCACGCTCGACGCAGATACGACACGACGCATATTCAGCACGAGCGGTTTCTGCTCTCCCTCAGAATCCGCCTTATTCGCACTGTTTTTCTGCTCCATGATTTCAAGAATACGCCGAGACTGATTAATCGCAGCCTTGTCCGCATTAATCTCTAAACGGTCGAATTTCCCCCAGTCGAGATCTGTATTAATTACTGAGCCGTGTGAAGCATTAATAATTAACTCTTTTTTTACGTTCTTTTTCGCCTCAAGTTTAATCAGTTCCCGAAACCGATATGTGCGTAAAAGACCATTTTCGTGCTCATGAAACGACACCGTTAATGTCAGTCCGTACGTCGCGTCTCCCTCTGGTGGCGTAATCGGGTCAATTGCGAGTGATTCATGAAATTCCCACACCGCCCCCTGAAAATCCGGGTCATGACTCTCATACTGTATCGGTTTCGGTTGTTCTTCCCACGCATTCTGCCTTAAATTGGCGTCCAGTTCGAACGTTATTTCCGGTTTTTCCCTTAAACCGTACGCCATTAACATAAAATTAGGACATAGTTGTGCGTTTAACTGCAAGCACCCGCCCCAATTAATGTACAACAAAAGCCGATGACTACCCAATTCTTCACCCGTTGACATTTTAAATTTATTCCCGAATTGTCCGAAATTCGGAACTTTTCTGTTTTTTTCTATCCTTAAAACTAATTTCCATTATCTACTCGATATTTTTCGAGCCATTCCACCACTTCGGAATGCCGATAACGGTAATCACCACCAATTTTGAACGCAGGGAGACCTTCATTCTTGACCAACAACCAGATTTTACTCCGTGACAGATTCAGGAACTTCATTAATTCCTGTGTGGTCATGTATTTATCTCCAGGATCGAAATTTTTTGAACTTCCCATAATTACCAATTTCTCCTATAATTGCTTTCCGCAATTTGGGCAAAACTTACTTGTTACATTAATTACTGATTTACAATGCGGACAGTGTAACGCCCCCGACTGTACCGGAGCGAGACCTCCTACATTCTGTGGATAATACATCGGCGAAACGCCCATCATCCCATTTATCGGCATCTGTGTGTGCATCTGTACCAGCCGATCCGCGTTTCGTTCCTGAGCTTCAATAAATTTCTCGAAAATTGCCTGAGTTTCCGCTTTTGCCTTCTCCTGTTCCTCCAGTCGTGCCTGTAATCGTAACGCTTCGACCTGCTGACTTGCCGTCATTTCCGCGATTTTCGCTTGGGAATCAATCTGCGTTTTCAGCTTATACATCTCCATATCATGCTGATCCAGTTCGTAATTCCGCTTCTGCATCGCGTCCAACTGCGCCATCATACTCGCACGTTCAGCCTCTTCATTTTCACGCTGAAGCGCAACGAGCTGATTCTTCATTCGCGTTTCTTCCAGCCGACGGAGCCACGCTTCATTTTCCTGCGTCGCGACTTTCCGCGCAAGTTCTATTTCCTGATCGACCGCTTTCATCTTACATTCATGAAGATACGCTTGCGCAATCAGTTTTTTCTCTTGTTCCAGCTGCATATTTAACTTTTCCAGAACCGCCTCACGCCGTAGGTCGCTGTCCGTAAGCCGGCTCCGAATTACGGCGGTCAGTTCTTCACGTTCCTCGTCGCGCAACAATTCTGCTTTATCCGTCTGGAGCAGAAACTGTTTCATTTCCTCTTCCGTCTTAATTTCGTTGAACTTATCCGCCTGAACCTGTTCCCGCAACTCCTGTTTCAGGGCGAAACGCCGAGTCTGAACCGCCAATTCACCTTCTTCACGGTCAGTCTGAACCTGTTTCGCCAGAATATCCAGATTATTTTTTTCTTCTGTCTTGGTTATTTCGGCTAAATATTTATCTAAATCCACTTTATCTTGCGCTTTTTGAGCTTCAAGTTGCTCGCCAGCCAACCAGACGGCATTTTTCTCGTCACGGATTTTATCATACTTCTCGTGTTTTAAATACGTAATTGTTAGACTCCGGAACTCAATTCCGTATCGCGACAGAGCGTCTTTCGTCGCGTTTTCGACAGCTGTTTCCAGATATTTCCGCGTTTCCGGAAGGTTCAGTTCCTTAATCGAAAACTGACAGAGTGCCTCCTGTAACGCAGACAGCGCAATCGCCTGCGTATCCGATGCGAAATCGTCCACTTTATACTCCGTCCGGCTCCCCATCAGGTTGTTCAGGAACAGATTTCCATTTTCCAGCGCGAAACGAACACGAATTTCTCCGTCAAGCGCCAGCCCTTCCTTACATAAAAAGGTCGGCGACTGGTATGAAATCTCGAAATCCTGATTCCGCAACAGATTTATTTTTATACTTTTCGTTGTGAAAAACCGAAAATGGTCACGGAACGTCTCAAGCGTATAGACTCCAGGAGCCAGTTCACCGAGATTCTTCCCATTTTCATACACAATCACTTTCGTGCTGGGTAGAACTTCCACATTCGTCCAGAAAAAACCGTTCAGGTCGCTGATGTCCTGAGATGACGCGATGTAATGATTTTCGAGTTTTAAACTGTTTACTGACATATTAAATCTCCTGATGTTCTGTATTTTACCGCACCTGATACCGTTTCTGTAACTGCACCTGAAGTCCTTCCAGAACCTCTTTTAATTCTTTCCGGAACACGGGATTTTCGAGCCCTTCTCCCTTTTTCAGCGTGGCTTCTACGTATTCCGCCGACGTAACTGACTGATTCATCGATGCGAGAATCTCCGAAAATCGTCCTTTTTCTACCTGTAAATCAGGCGTAACGGGATCCAGTTGGGGAACGGATTTCAGCAGGTCACGAATCGTCTCAAGCGTCTTCTCCATCAATCGAAAATCCGTTTCGACGCGGATGTCGCCAGTATTCCGACGCGCTTCACGTAATCCATTCTTAATCGATTCCAACTTCTCACGTAGAAAATCCTGTAAACGTTCATCCAGCCGGACCGACCGCGTGAAAATCCACCATTTTTTCGGTCTCCGTGAACGTCCCGGTTTCACTTCCGGAAGATTTTCTGCTGAATTCTGCGTTTTCTGGTCTCCCTGCTCTTTCCACGTGTCCCGTTCTTCCTCATCGAAATCCACTTCCGGCATCACACGCATCCGTAACGCTAAACCGTTCCAACACGCAGATTCCACGGATTTCTCTCCGGCTACCTCCTCCGCAAGTCGGCATATTTCTTGCACGCACTCTTCCGCCGTCATCTGACGCTTTAAAAATGCACTTCCAATTTCCGCCACAGACGTACCATTCTCTTCCGTCATGGGAAAACCCTGTTCCGCGAGATTCTGTGAGAATTCCTGCCACTCCGACGGATTTTTCACACCTTCCACTGCTGATTTCAGCTCATTTTTCGCCGCAGACGCCATTTCTTTTACATTTTCCACATTTTCAAAGTGTTCAGAGTTTTTTGTGTTTTTCGCGTCTTCTGGTTCTCCCGTTTCCCATATATTTCCGTGATTTTCAGTCATTTCTGTCATTTCAGTCACTTTCATTACCTGAAACGGCTTAATTCCTGTGCAACGCAGACCGTTCCCGGAGAGTAACACGCTAAATTTCGCGCGAATTGCCTCCAACGCAGACTTATCCGCCTTCAGAAACTGTTCTAATGAACACCGCAGAACGTCCATTAGTCCGATCATCTGCGACTGTAACACATCCTGTAACTCGCTTTCAGTGACCGACTCTTTCCCTTTTAGAAACGCTCCCAGTCCCATTTCCGGCTCGAAACGCACTTTCACTGTCGTCGTGATTCTTTCACTTTTTACGGTGTTTTTATCATTTTTCGTGTTATTTCCTACGGTATTTTCTGCTGAACTTTCTGCTACCTGAATCGACACATTCACATCTTCCGTCGGCAAAATCCAGAACGTCGTCGTTTCCGAATATTCCACGTCCGGAATCTTATCCTGAGTATCGAGTAACCGCGTATCGTCGAAAATAGAGACCACCTGCCCCGGCGCAATCGTTCCATCTTTCGGAATCTGCCACGCAATCAACGGATTTTCCGCATCACCAGAAATCGGTAATTCACCCGTATGCTCCGATTTCCCGAACAGCCAGCCAAAAAAATCCCGCGTTTTCTCAAACATCTTTTACATCTCCGAATTCAAGAGTCGATCCACATTCTTCATACCGTCATCTGCCTGTTTCTGGAGCTCTTTCTCCAAATTATCCAACTCCGTGTCGGCTTTCATTCCCATATTCACTTCCCGAATTGGTGCCGTTTCCGAATCCAACTCCTTCATTAGGTCGTCCAGACCGTCACTTTCCTGATTCGTGAAAAGCTGCCTCATTCCGTCTTCCTGCGCCTGCAGAACCTGCACGAGTTTATCATTATCCAACGCGCCGTCTACCGCCGCCTGACTAATATAATGC
>JAUNAI010000046.1:6548-18736 GCA_030527705.1 Planctomycetia bacterium
AATATCCGCCACGTCCATGTTATTCAGAATCGACAAGACGCCCGCCCGTTTATAAAACGCTTCATTTTTCTTAATCATGATGAAGTTATTCACCACACGCAGATTTTTATTGACGGCATTAATCCATCCTTCTACCTGCTTCTGCTGCATCCGTCCGTCCTGAATCCGTCGCGCAATGCTCCGTTTCTGGAAATCTGCCGTCGCGTTAGCATATTCATTTTTCAGTTGCTCTTCATCTTTTAGAAGTTTAGCCTGTTCCCGTTCCACTTTCGTCAGTTCCTGTTGGCAAGTTAAACGTTCTCGGTTCAGGTCTTCCAGCGTCAGGCTCTCCAACGTCTGTTTCTGAGGCGCACTACGAAAAAAATCGAAAAATCCCATGATTTACTCCTATTTTATTTTAAACTTCCTCTCTTATCCGAAATATCTCACATCACAGATCCCACAGATCCCACAGAATTTCACAGATTAAATTCCCATCTTTTCAAGAGGGGTGGCGGACGAAGTCCGACGGGAGGTTATTCTGTGAAATCTATCTCTTCTATGTGAAGTGCCGTAAAATACGGGGTTCCGGAAAACCAAATTGGTGTCCTAAACCATTTTATCCCCGATGCGTTATAAAATTCCGCTTCTCCATCGTTTCGCGTTGCTGAAACGACTGCCGAAAAACCCACGCTTCCCAGAATTTTCATACGAAATTCATACAATTCCCCAAACTCACACTCCTTTCTGTGAAAGTCTGTGAGTTCTGTGGGAGATTTAATGGTTTTCGTTTCCGCGTTAAAGTACACTGGATTCTTTTAACATTTCTTACCTTTTTAGGTATGAAATATTTAGGTTAAGATGGCTAATTTTCCAATTCTTGCTGATACTTCTCAAACTCCGCCAAATCTGCTTCCGTCACACTCGGACGAGCATGTTTCAGCGCAGTTTCTACATCACTCATTAAAATCGGCATTTCACGCCCCGTCTCCACAGCACGCGCGAAAACCGGGTCAATGATGTGATAAATCAATCCATTTATATCCGCACCACTAAAGCCTTCCGTACGTTGCGCAAGTTCCGAAAAATCGAAACTCTCTGCACCAGGCAATTCCGCAAGTTTCTGCCGTAAAAGAAACTCACGTGCCGGAGCGTCGGGAAGTGGAATGTAAATTTTCTCACCGAACCGCCCCGTTCTGACCGCCGCCGGGTCCAAGTCCCACGGTCGATTCGTCGCGCCGACGAGTAACAGTCCTTCCGCACTCTTGGATATCCCATCCACCTGCGCCAAAAATTCAGGAATTACGCGGTTCATCACGCCGGAATTTTCGCCACCACGCTTACACAGTAACGCTTCTGCCTCGTCGAAAAACAGGACGGAAGGAGCTTTTTCACGAGCTTCCTTAAATAAATCGCGTAAATTCTGTTCCGCGTCACCAACCCATTTACTCATGATAGAACTGGACTGGACCGAGAAGAACGGTAATTTTAGTTCTCCAGCAATCGCTTTCGCCATCATGGTTTTACCGGTTCCGGGAGGTCCGTACATCATGATTCCCGCACCTGCTCGACGGTTATACACTTTCGCAATTTCCGGGTGCTTTAATGGAAAAATCACGCGCTGCGTGATAAGCTGTTTCACGGAATCCAGTCCCGCAATATCCGCGAAAGTCACATCTGGAATCGTTGTCATCTGCCAGCGTGAACTTTCTTCACCATTTTCACCATTTCCATTTTGATTTCCTGCAACATTTCCAGAATTTATTCCAGAATTCGCATGGTAATTGGAAATCGGAATCGATTTTGAGGCAGAAATTGTCCCGGACGGCGTCGCCCCCCCCTGCGGTAACTGATTCGTAATTGCGAGAATCCGTTCTGCGCGCTGAATACATTTCTGACGTTCCTGAATCTCGGAGACCGTTTTCGCACGCTTATACTGTAATTTCGCGGACTTTAACAACAAAATTCGCGCAACGTCCGTATTCCCCTCCTTCAGAGACTGCATTCCCTGCTGAAAAAATAGGAAGTACATTTCATCTTTCATGAGGTGTCCTTTTACGCTTTATACTTGACGCACTATAAATCCCGCTATTCGCCATTTCGCGTTCCATAAATGCCATAAATGCCATAACTGACTGCCGGAAGGACCATCCTTCCCAGAATTTTTATGATTGATTGATATAAGCTGTATTTCGTTAAATGTCTTTTTCTGTTTATTTCTGCATTATAATTTAAATTCGATAAAATTTCAAGAGCCTCCCAGACCAAATATGGAAATTTTATTAAAAAAACAAGAAATTTCTTTATTTTTCTTAATATTTCTTTAAATTTCCTCGAATTTCACCTAGTTTCATCTATTCTACATAATTATTTGAAAACGCAATTGCTCGACACGGCGCGCCTTCTGCATCCTGGAGAGAAAGCGGAAGGGAGGTAAACTGAAACTGTGTCGGAAGTGTCTCCAAATTCGTCAGGTTTTCCACAAAAAGCAAGTCGTGACGCAAGAATTCTCGATGAATCGGAAGGTCTTCATCTCCAAATTCATCCGGTGACGGCCAGTCAAAACCGATCAGTAACAGTTGTGCTTTTCCGACCAACCAGCGTGCAGCTTCCAGCGTAAAAAAGGGGGCATCCTCGAAAAAGTCACCGTCCCACTGTGCTGAAAAAAGAAGGTGTGAACATTCTTGGAATGTTTCTTGAAATGATTCTGAAAAAAGTTCCAGCATTTCTCGTGTAATTGCTGTTTTAGGTCGGACTTTCCCTAATTTAAAAATCGTTGCAGGTCCTATAAAAATTTCCAACGGAAAATCATTCAGACATTTTCCTTCTGAAAAAACGTGAGCTGGCGCATCGATATGAGTTCCGATGTGACTGGAAAAGCTCAGATTCCGTAGCCGAAAACTATCCCGTTCAATTTCAGTCTCCGCAGTAAATACGACCGGTGGGTCTCCCGGATAGGGTACTGACTCAGGCGAAATTTCTCTTGTCAAGTCCCAGTATTTCATATATTTTCTCCAAATTATCCCGTAGCTAAATCAAACATTTTTCTAAATCGGCAAAAAAAACAGAAAATTTTGGTTTTTTTTGGAAAATTTTGTCAAAAAAGCCGATTGTAACCTAGCGTTTAATAAAAAATCGGGTAAAATAGATAAGAACTGATTTTGTGAATACCTGCCGAAGTGAGAACGATTGTGACATTTTAATAAGTTGAAATTAATATGTAGATGATTGTTCTTCTCGCCTAGCACAAACATTACTAAATTTTTTGAGAGGAGGTTTCCCCTGAAACGTCAATATTTTAAAATAGGGATGCTCAGTGTTATTGCCCTCGTGGCTCTTCGTCTGTGCATTGGTTGGCATTTCTTCTATGAAGGATGCTGGAAAGTGGATAATGCGGATAAATTCTCCGCGATGCCGTTCCTGACGATGGCGAAAGGTCCGTTCGCGCCGATTTTTTATGCGATGTCGCCTGACCTCGACGGTGTGGAACGTCTGAAGACCGAAGCGAAAGAAATCACGTATTTCGTGCCGGGTAAAGCGACCATCGACGTTCAGCGTCCTGGCGCTAATGGTTATGAAGGAACGGAACCGCGTCTGCATGCTCCGATTCCGGAAGTGACGGAAAAAACGGAAACGGTTACGGTTTATCCCGCGTATTTCAATGAAGCTCAGCGTATTTATCAGTACGCGCTCGACACGTATAAGCCGGAAGGCGACCAGTTGCGCCAGATGCAGATTGCGTGGGGCATTTACGTTGCAGACGTGCGTGATGATGTGAAAGATAATGCTGAGAAAGTGGCGGCGTATCTGGGAGCGTTGGAACGTTTCAAAGCGGCGAAAAACGGTCCGAATAATGGTCCGGAACAGAAAAAACGCCAGTGGGCGGACATGATGAAACTGCGTACAGAAGCGAAAGGTTTCTTGACGACGCAGGAAGGTTTCGCGACGACTCTCATTCTGGAAATCCAGAATATTCTCGGACCGGTTTCCGAAACGGGCGCGAAAGAAACGGTGAAATTGCCGACGTTCGTCGTCTCAACTGACCAGTTGCCGTTCGGGCTGAATCTGCCGTTCGTGGGTCGCAGTTGGACGAAATTCCTTGATTTCGCGGTGACTTGGGCGTTGACGCTTATCGGTTTGTGCCTGATTCTCGGTTTCTGCACGCGTCTTGCCGCGATTGGTGGTGGATGCTTCCTGATTTCTGTTCTGATGACGCAGCCGCCGTGGCCGACAATTTTCCCGGCAGTGCATCCGGAAGTGGGACACGCAATGATTGTCGACAAAAACTTTGTTGAAATGGTTGCAATTTTCATGCTTGCCACGTTACCGGTCGGTCGCTGGGGTGGTCTGGACTACTTCGTCTGGAACCTGATTGGTAAGCCCGTTTGCAAAATGTTCGGATTTTATTCGGAAGAAAATGACGACTAAGTTTATATACTGGAGTTTTACGCTCCGTCAAGTCGCGGAATCCGCGCGTTTTCGAGAGAAATCCATTTACAGACAGAACAAGAATTAAAATTTCAGAAAGATAAAGTATGAATCTTACACCTCAACAGCAGGCGGCGGCTCGGGAAGAATTCCTTCGATGTTCCCGTCGTGAATTCCTGGTGGCTTCCAGTGCAGCGGTCGCCACAACCGGTTTAACTGCCGGTGCTTATTATTTCGGTTACGGAAAAGCCCACGGTGATCCTCTTCGCGTGGCGGTTCTCGGAACTGGTGATGAAGGGAACATTCTAATTGGCGCAATCAATCCGGAATATGTTCAGGTTAAAGCGATTGCGGATATTCGTCCGTATAACGTGTTCCGTGCTTTCTACGGCGACAACGCGAACGACAATATTCTCAAAATGCGTAAAGGTCTCATGAGCGTTTATGGCTGGAAAACCGAAGACGAAGCGCGTAAGCACGTCAAGGTTTACGGTCACTTTGAAGAATGCCTTGCCAACGCGAAAGCGGACGGAATTGAGGCGGTAATTATCGCTCTTCCGCTTCACCTTCACGCAATCGCCGCGATTAAAGCGATGCGTCTTGGTCTGCACGTTCTGACCGAGAAGCTTATGGCGCGTACGGTGGCGCAGTGTAAAGAAATGGCTCGTACCTCACGCGAGACGGGCAAGTTCTGCGCAACGGGACATCAGCGTCATTACAATATGTTGTACGAAGAAGCAATGGAAACCATTAAACGTGGTAAATTGGGTGATTTACACCACATTTCCGCGCAGTGGCACCGTTCCAATCTTCCGGGTGCCGACAGTTGGCAGATGCCGATGCCGTACGGAGCGAAACCGGAAGACCCGCAGAATCTGAAACTGCTCAACGACCTGAAATCGCTGAAAGTGGCGTTAAGCAAGGCTCGCGGAGCGGACATCGACAAGCTGTTACCGCGTGTCCGTCAGAAGGAACTCCAGATTCAGGATTACCTGGTAGAAGCCTCGAAATACGGTTATCAGGAAAATCAGCTTCACAATGCCGACGGCTCGTTGGCGTACACCTGCCCGCCGATCGAAGAACTGATTCGTTGGCGTCTGTGGGGTCGCACGGGTGGCGGTCTCATGGTGGAACTTGGTTCTCACCAGCTCGACGCGGCAAGTATCTTCATTTCCGCGCTTCACGGTGGCGAACATAAGCATCCGATTAGTGTTTTTGCGTCGGGCGCGCGTAACTTGTTCCCGTATGACCGTGACACGAATGACCACGTTATCGCGGCGTTCGACTTTCCGCTTCCAGGTTACGATGCGAAAGACCCGCTTGCTGAGAAAAACAAGATTGCGGTTCAGTACTCGACCATCAACGGTAACGGTTTCGGTGGCTACGGCGAAATTGTTTACGGTACGAAAGGCACGATGATTATTCTGAAGGAAGAAGAAACCCAGCTTCTTCTCAAGGAAGAAACTAAGGCGAGTGCGGGCGCGGGTGCGGGACCTTCCCTCGACACACAGTCCAGCGGTGCGAGCCAGAAAGCGGTCGCAACTGCCGCCGCCGGTCCGAAAGTCAGCCGTGGTTACACGGAAGAAATCGAACACTTCGCGTGGTGTATTCGGAATCCGTCTCCGGAAAACCAGCCGCGTTGCAATCCGGAAGTGGCGATGGGCGACGCGATTATCGCGCACGTGACGAACATTTCTGCCGAAAAGTGCGAGCGTGTTTACTTTAAGGACGAATGGTTCAAGGTGGACAGCGATGAAACGCCGGAAGGTCACGGAACGCCGGACCTGAACAAGCCGGAATACGCAATTTAAGGCGAGCGCGAAGCGAGTAGGCAGTTACTGAAACTGTTACTGAAAATAGAACAAATTGTAAATTAAGGTAAAAATATGAATTTAACACCTGAAAATAAAAGCATCGGCGAAGCGAACTTTCGCGCTGTGATGGCAAGTCCCAATATGCGCGGCGAGTTCTTCCGTGAGTGGTTGCGAATCAAGAACGATCCGAATTCCAACGTGACGCGCGGCGCTTATTACTATGGTTACGGCGTTCCAGAAAAACCGGTGAAAATCGGTATTATCGGTACGGGTGATGAAGGTAGCGTTCTTTTGGGCGCGTGTAATCCGGCGTTCGTCGACATCGTGGCGATTGCGGATATTCGTTCATATAACCGTTGGCGCGCGTTCAACGGCGACGTGACGGCAAGTCCGAAAGGGCGGAAAGTTCGTCGTGGTCTGTATCGCGTGTATTCGGAATGCCCGCAACAATTCCAGAAGTCGAAGGAAGAAGTCGACGCACAAGTGAAAGTCTTCAACGACTATCACGAAATGTTGTCGAAAAAAGACGAATTGGGTTTGGAAGCGGTTCTGATTGCGTTGCCGTTACACTTGCATCATAAGGCGGCGATTGAAGCGATGAACGCGGGTCTGCATGTTCTGACGGAAAAGCTCATGGCGCATGACATTCCGAAATGTAAGGACATGGGGCGTGTGGCGGCTCGTCTGCATAAACACATGGCGACTGGTCACCAGCGTCACTACAGCGTCCTGTACAACAACGCGATTAACGCAATTGAACAGGGACTTTTGGGCAAGATTCACTACATTCGCGCTCAGTGGCACCGTAACAACCAGCCGGGTAACGACAGTTGGCAACCGCCGCTCCCGGAAGCCGTGATTAACCAGAAAGATGGAAAATACACGGAAGTATCAAGAAGAAAAAGAAGTCGCATGAAGACAAGAAAGTCCGTTTCGAGAAAGAAATTGCGAAAATGGACGCTGAAATTAAGAAGTGCGACGAAAAAGCGGGTCCGTTACGTGAAAGTGGCGATAAATTCGCGATTCGGATGAACGAAATTGCGCGTGAGAAGCTCGTTGCGCGTAAAGCGTACATTCAGGACGTGGAAATGCCATTGATTACGAAGCAGATTGAGCAGTTTGATGAACAGTTGAATGACCAGATTGCGATTCCGCTCGATGAGAACTCGAATTACCGTGCGCATAAACTCGTGGACGGTAAAGGTAACGAAACTTACGCTGCTCCGGCGGCGGAAGAGCTATATCGTTGGCGTCTGTGGGAATCGACCAGTGCGGGCGTGATGGCAGAATTGGGAAGTCACCAGCTCGACGCGGCCGGCATTTTCATCGCGGCAATGTATGGCGACGGAAAACATCATCATCCGATTAACGTGACGGCATTCGCGAATCGTTCCGTATTTAATAAGCGGAAGGATAAGGATGGGAATTACGTGCTTCTAAATGACCGCGACATCGAAGACCACATGACGTGTGTGTTCGAGTATGCTGCGCCGGGTTACGATAAAGACCCGCGTCAGAAGGTTGCCGTCGCGTACAGTGCGATTAACGGTAACGATTTTGGTGGTTACGGTGAAGTCGTCATGGGAACGACTGGTACGATGCAGATTGACCGTGAAGAAAACGCCTATCTGTGGTATACGTACGAAATTAACCAGTACGCGCACGTTGAGCGTGGTGGCGAATCGAAAGTCGCGGGCTTTAAGGCTCCGGAATTCACTCTGAAACCGACCAGTGATGATGATTTTCCGAAGAATCAGAAGATGGATGAAGTTCTCGGAACGGAAGCTCTTCATGATTTGAGCCTCGGATATACGGAAGAAATCGAGCATTTCGCGTGGTGTATCCGTCAGAATCCGGAACCGAAATATAATGGTTCGGATGACCCGGCGTTAATGATGCACTGTGAACCGAAAGTGGCGATGGCGGACGCGATTATGGCGTTGACGGCGAATATTGCCGCTCGCGTGGGACAGACGATTAACTTCAAGGATGAGTGGTTTGACGTGTTTAACGACGCTTGCCCGGAAAATGATTATCGTCCGGAAGGTGCACCGGAAATCAAGCCGACGGAAGCGATTCCTGCTGGTTTCGGTAACCAGCCTGTCGCGGAAGTTGCACCTGCTGTAGTTGCAGAACCAGCTCCGACCCCGGCCCCAGCTCCAGTGGCTGAACCGGCTCCGGCGCCAGCAGAAGCTGCACCAGCCCCGGCTACAGAACCGGCTCCGGCCCCAGCTCCGGCGGCGAACTGAGACAGGTTTAATCCTCTAGATTAAAAAAGAAGGCGTCCTTTTTCAGGGCGCCTTTTTTCAGAGAAAAGTTTTATACCCGATACATTATAAAATTCCGATTCTCAGACATTTCTCGGTGATGAAATGAGTGCTGAGGGACCTTCTTCCCTGAATTTTCCAGTGGAATCGGTATAAGATCATTAATTATCCAGACAGTGTCGTAAAAACTTTCCGACTTAAAAGGGAGACAGAAAATGATGAATGATACGGAATCTATCCATAAAATTCACAGCATGTATCACCAGCTTCTTGAGCAGGCGGCAACGCGGATTGTGGGGCAGTCAGCAGTTCTGGAGGAGTTGGTTATCGCGCTATTTTCTGGTGGGCACTGTCTTTTGGAAGGAGTTCCGGGGCTGGGAAAAACGCTCATTATTCGGACCCTCGCGCAGGCATTATCGCTGGAGTTTCAGCGGATTCAGTGTACTCCGGACCTCATGCCGGCGGATATAACGGGAAGTGAAATGTTTCAGTTACCCGGACAGATTTCCAGAGAAATTTCCACTCAGAATTCTGATTATAGTATTTCCACTTCTGTTTCTGCTTCCGTTTCCACCTCCGCGTCTGTTTCTGGCGGAATGCAGTTCATGAAAGGTCCGGTTTTCACGAACATACTCCTTGCGGATGAGATAAACCGAACACCGCCTCGGACTCAGTCCGCTCTGCTGGAGGCAATGGAAGAGCGTCAGGTAACGTGTGGGCGTCGGCGTTTCGCGCTTCCGGAGCCGTTTATGGTCTTAGCGACGCAGAATTCAATCGAGCAGGAGGGAACGTACCCACTTCCTGAAGCGCAACTGGACCGATTTATGTTTAAAAGTCACGTTACGTACCCGACGCGGAATGAGGAACTGGATATTCTTCTACGAGCGACGACGGAAATCTGTGAGCCAAAACCGATTCTGACGGTAGAGGAACTACGACTTGCGCGTGAACTCGTGCGTCGTGTTCCGGTTTCTACCCCCGTCGTGAGTTACGCACTCGACCTCTGCCGAGCGACGCGGCCAGAAATGGGACAGGATTCTGAAATGATGACGGATTCAGGAAGAGTATCTGAAAAATTTCCTGAAAAAAGAAAAAATGCGGATTTAGAAGCGTATATCCGTGAATATGTGGCATGGGGAGCAGGTCCGCGTGCGGGGCTGGCACTGTTACAGGGTGCGCGTGCACGTGCGATTCTTCATGGACGTTTCTGCGTTGATCGGGAAGATGTTCGGGCACTCGCGCCGTCCGTTTTACGCCACCGAATTCAGACACGCTTTACGGCTGACGCGGAAGGAATTACGACGGACGGAATTATTACGCGAATTCTGAATGCAGAAGGATTTTCATTTTAGTGATTTCTAATAATCGAGTATTTTATAATCAGCGGTTATTTAAGAAGACGCTGATTAAGTAACCGTTCTGGGGGGCGACGCATCTTGCGTCGCTATGATGTGCCTTAAAATGTCGATTTTAGGCTAAAATCGGTGATTTTTGGAGACTTTTTAGGCTGAATTTTATATTTTTCGCCACTTCTGTGACGCGAGACGCGTCGCTTCCCAAAATACGACTTATTCAGTACCTCCTTAAATAAATTCTGCGTATAATTTCTCCTTCAGGTGGAAATAACGCCAAGCGAAAAGAAGGCCTAAAATGGCGAGAAGGGCAGAATACAGGAGGAAAGCGGGATGCCAGACAAGCGTATTCTGCGCGTCATAAAGAGGGTAGATGAGATTATGTCCATCTACGATTACCAGTCTACATCCTTCCAGTAGGGGGGCGACAGGGTTTAACATCATCACAGATCCGAGACGTGGTCCGAGCTGGGCTGTCTCAAAAAATACGGGAGAAAAGAAGATTCCGAAACTGCTAAAAACGTTTAACAGGTACTTTACATCCCGATAAAAAACCATCGCGCAGCTCAGGAGCATGCTGACCGCCAGTGCCATGAACAGGAGAAGGACGGCAAGAAGTGGAATCCAGAGCAAGTTCAGCGTCCACTGAATTATCCCGACCCATGCGAGAAGGGTAAAGAGGAGAACTGCGCCAACGGCCGTATCAAAAATCTGTGTTAATGCAGCTGAAATGGGGAAAACCTCACGTGGAAAGTAAATTTTAGTAATTAGATTAATGTTTCCCAAGAGAGAATTTGCGCCGTTGGTGAGGATTCCGATAAAAAAAGCCCACGCAATCGCTTTCACACTCATATTCGCGAAAGAAATAAGTTCCAGAGGCTGTCCAGAAACCGTCGCCATCACGAATTTCAGCACACTTCCACTGAACACGACCATCAATGGAGTAAAGACGGCCCAGATAATTCCCATAACAGCCTGTTTATAACGGAGACGGAAATCACGCAGGAACATCTGCCAGAGAAGTTCACGATAACCGCGCAATTCAGTAAACATCCATATCCAGTCACGAAAGCCTGTCCGTTCGGCATCTGTCACAACAGTTTCGGTATTTACTGTATTTTCCGTGGTTATGGGATTCTCTTTCATTTCCTTCATGTTTTTATCCGATGGGTGAGTAAAAGATGGTAAATAGTAAATAATGAGTATTTTAGCACATTTTAGAATTTTGTCAAGAGTGAAATTCTGTATCATGTAAAAGTAAAACTCAGGGAACGAGACGGAAATTTTAAAAAATTTATGAAAATTTGTTCGGTGGTCCTTGTGGAAATTTTAGAAAATGGTATGATGAGTGAGAATAGAGTTTTAGCGTTTTATTCCTTTAGGGGCCGTAGAGTCACAGGAGCTGTCCGTGTCGCAGGAAAAGTCGGAAAGTTTACCATTATGGGAATCTGCGTGCGAAATATATGAGGCGGATTTGAATGGTAATGGGACAGGAAATTCTGCCGAAAAAATGGATGGTTTTTCGTGTGCGACGTGTCCAGTGAAAGAATGTCCGACGCGCGGGCTGGCTGAATCACAGATTGAAGCTGTTTTGGAAGCGGAACAGAATGCGCGCTTGTCGCCGGTACAGATGGTTTTCTGGAGCGCGATGGTTTTCCTGTTTCCGTTAATTTGTGCTGTCGTCGGAATCTGTTGCTGGGAATCCGTTGGTGGTGAGGTAGAGGGGATAAAATGTTTGCCGAGAGAGGCTGGTCCCGTGATTGGAGCGCTCGTCGGATTCGTGACGGGGTTACTGGTAGCTCGGTTAGGTGTGAAATTCGTGGTGAAAGGTTAGTCATCAGTTTCTACTTAAATAAGAAATGTAGAAATGGTACGACTTAACTCATAGACTAAACACCTTAAATCTGTGGGAGATTTAAAATCACTGGTTTTCCGTGTAATCCATAGGATATGAAATATCCAGGTTAAGATTACAGTAAAAGAGGTTTAGAATGGCCGATAGTGTCACGACATATACGTTCCCACGTGGAGTGCATCCGCGTGAGGGGAAGTCGTTTTCCGAGAAGTGCGCGATTGAGGTGTTGCCGATACCTGAGGAGCTGTGGATACCGCTTTCCCAGCATATCGGAGCGCCGGCGTCTGTGTCTGTGAAGGTACGTGATGTGGTGGAGTTCGGTCAGGCGCTTGGTGAAGCGGCAGGTTTCGTGTCTGCGCCGGTTTATGCACCGTTGCCGGGAACGGTGAAAAAGATGAGTTCTGTGACGCTCCCCAACGGTCGCCGTGTGCCGACAGTCGTAATGACAGTGAAGACGGAAGGTGCTGTAAGTACTGTAAATACTGTAAGTACT
>JAUNAI010000358.1 GCA_030527705.1 Planctomycetia bacterium
AAACGGTATCGGATTCTGATTCTGCGTCCTTACATTCACTCTACATCTGTGCGCTGGAGCCATGGGTGAAGGCTGCGAATCAGGAAATTCGCTTTCTCGCGGACGGAACGGCGATTTACGGTCTTGCGCAACACGGACACTGGTACATGCAGGCGCATGATACGGCTTTTTGCGCCTATGCGGTTCTTGGAACGGACACGGAAACGGATGAAAATCGTGTCGGAATGACACGTGAGGAACTCCGAAAAACTGCGTTGGCGATGCTCCGGTTTACGCTACGTTCCCATATCGCGGGAGGTGGTGCATGTACGGACGGAAAACCGTGGGGACATACGTGGATTTCTCAGCTCGGACTGGAGCGTATGACACCGGGAATCGAGGCGCTGAAGGATTACCTTGACGACGAATTACGTGTGCTACTTGCGAAAGTGTATGCGTCGGAGGCGGATTATCTTCTGAAAGTGCCTGTGACGGCGGATCTGCTGGCGAGTACGGGGAAAAATTGTCCGGAATCGAACATGTGGAAAGGGGCCACGCTGATTCGGGCGGGCGGACTGAATCCGGAGCATGAAAACTGCGAAAAATGGCGTGAAAAAGCATGTCAGTTCCTCATTAACGCGATGGCGACGCCGTCTGACGAGAAGAATGAAACGGTGGTGGATGGAAAGCCGGTCCGAGAGCGTTTCGTCGGCGCGAATATGTTCGACTCACGCGCGTGTAATCATCATGGTTATCAGAACGTCGGATATATGAATATCACGTTGTCGAATCTTGCGCTCATTCACTTCTGGTGTCGTGAGCATGGCGTGACACCGCCGGAAGCACTCTATTTTAATGCGCTGGAACAGTGGAAAGTGGTGAAAATGTGTACTTTCGATGACGGAAGACTTCTCCGCGTCGGTGGTGATACGAGAATCCGGTACTGTTACTGTCAGGATTATGCGATTTTTTGCTGGCTGTTGGCGCGAGACATTTTCGGGGACGCGGACACTGAGAAATTCGAGCGTGGTTGGATTCAGCAGGTTATTCGGGAACAGGAAACCAATCCGTCCGGGTGGTACATGAAAGAGCGACTTTCTCGGTTATGGAACCTTTCACCATTATATTTCACACGATTAGAAGGGGATAAAGTCTGCACGTTAGCTGCAGCTGCGTATTGGCGGAGGACTTTCAATTTCGAGAAAATGGAGACACACTCTGTTTCTGTTCCGACGCAGTGGCATGACGAGTATCACGGTGCGTGGCTTCAGAAAGGTGCTCACCGAATTGCGTCTTGGACGTGGCGCGGAGCACAGAAGGCGGGTGGTCTCTGTATTCCGACGAATGGTTCTGACCTCGCAGAATGGCAGAATAATCTTGCTGGGCGGATTTACGGTGTCGGTAAGAATAACATCGCTCAGCCTGACATCTGGACTGGTTTTACTTTCGATGGTGGTTTCGCGACGTGCGGAAAGAGTTTCGTGAACTCGACGGGGCCGCTCGCAGAAGGGGACCATTCCCCGTTGGTTGCCAGACTGTATGTTGCGTATTGTGCGCTCCCGGATGATCGGACCGTCGTAGCGATTCAATATGCACGGGCAGCAATGAATAATTATGTTACTCGAGTCCGTGGGCTGTCACTCTCGATTCCGAATGATGCGGTGAACGGTTTCACACGGAAAATCATGACTGCGGACGGTGTACAGACGCTGAACTCGAAACCCGGGAAATATGAATTAATCGGGAACTCTGGTAAGTGGCTGAACGTGGATGATAAACTTGGTGTGGTGGAAATTTACGGTGGGACGCCGAAAGTTGCGCGAATGGCTACACGTTCCGAGAAAATTACGGACGGTTATCTGTACTGTGACGAAATTGCGCAAGAATGCGCGGAGGGGGCGACGTTCATTTCTGAAAACGCTTCAATTTTCGACTGTGCTGCGGTCGTGATGACGGCTGATTCCGCCGAAACACACCGTTTTTCCGAGAATGGCGACGCGAAACGGATTTCGACAGATGACCCGAAACTGCGTCTCATTTCTGTGCGGGGAGAGGATGGGATAACCTACTTTATCGCTGCGAATTTCTCGACCGATGTGAAACCGTTCGACGCAGAGAAGGTGTTCGGTACGGAATCTGGTGGAAAGAAATTATTCCCGCTCGGTGAGACGGCGACTACGCTTGAATCGCTGGGAATCGGAGTGTGGCGGGTTGAGTGACGGTTCGGAACCATTCATGATACTGATTCCATATGAAAATTCCGAGATGGGTGGTCCTTCCGGTAACTGTTTTCGTAACACGAAACGACGGAGAAGTAAAATTTTATCGTATGTTGGGTATAAATATTCGTTTTAGAGAATCTTTTTCAGAAGATTGAGGAACGCGAAATGAGTTCAGATTCCAATTTATCGTTAAATAATCTGAAAACACACGCTCCGATTTCCTTTTCGGACGTAGAAATCATGGAGTTACAGTCGGGGCGTGTGGTAAGTGGGAAATATCGACTTGAAACATGTGCCGGTCAGGGGGGGATGGGGGTAGTGTGGAAAGCGTGGGACCTCGTCGGAGAACGGATGGTTGCGCTGAAATTCGTTCCGGCTGAGATTCGCCGACGTGATGACGTTATGGAGCAGGTACGGAAAGCGTTTCAGACGGTTCAGGAACTGAATCATCAGAATATCTGTCCTATTTTCGCGTTGGAAAAGGATATGACGCTTGGTTATTTCATCGTAATTCGATGGTTAGAGGGAAAGTCGCTCGAGGAACTGAAAAACTCACCTATATTACGGAAAAATACGCAGGTTCTTACGATTCTTCGGAGTGTGGCGACTGCACTAGATTATGCGCACGCGCGGAATGTAATTCATCGTGATGTGAAGCCGTCGAACATTTTTATTACGCTTAAAGATGGGAAGTTTCAGGATGTTCTCTTGATTGATTTCGACTTAGCATACCGAATGTCGGAGAAAGTGGCGCAATTCTCGAATCAGCATATTTCCACGAGTGGTACACGTCCTTACATGCCGCCGGAGCAGTGGCGTGGTGAACAACAGAATGCACGGACAGACCAGTACGCGTTAGCAGTGGTCGCGTATGAGTTATACGCAGGTCGCCGACCATTTCATGCGGCAGATATGGAGATGTTACGGATGTGTATCTGTCAGGACCTGCCGACCGAGATTCCGGGGATTACGCCGAAGATGAACGTTGCGATTCAGAAGGCACTCGCGAAAGACCCTGCCGCACGTTTTTCGTCATGTACGGAATTCGTGCGGGCGCTGGAAGGAAAAGAACTTTCCTCTTCACGTGCTAGAACTGGGATGGGAAATAAACTAGGAAATAGAGTGGGAAATGAAATATGGGGAGAAAACGGATTATTTACGGATAAAAAGAAGTTACAGCTTGCGGCGATAGGGGGAGTGACTACGTTGTCGGTCCTGCTTCTTGTGGGAACTTTTCTTGGTAGAGGTGAAGAAGAAAAGGCGAAAACCGAAATCGCTGCCTCCCCGGAGATGATTCTTGCTGTTCAGGAAACCGTCCGTGCGGAAATCAGAGTAGGCCGTGCCGCCGTCCGTGCTCG
>JAUNAI010000047.1 GCA_030527705.1 Planctomycetia bacterium
CTGTAATTTTAATGTCTGTATTTTTAGTATTCTTATTTTCCTCTTCCATCAGTATCTCCAGTGGTCGGCGACCGAAAGTCGTTACGGACATTCCTAGTCCGAAATGTGCAATTTTTGCCGTCTCACGTCCGATTCCACCGAAACCAATGATTAACAGTTTTTTTCCGTATAGTTCTACGCCATTCAATGGAAGAAAAAGTTCGTTTCTGAATGATTCCCACGCTGTTCCGAAACGTTTCGCTGCTGTTCCGAGAAGCCAAATTGTGTGTTCCGCAACGGAGTGATTCAGCACACCGGGCGTATTTCCAAGTTGAATATGCCACTTTTCCGCCCAATCATACCGTATATTATCCATACCAACACCGAAACGACACAGAACTGCCGGCTCTACATCCGGATTTGGAGCGTTTTCCGAAAGTGCCTGATAAATCCGCTCCGAGTACGGTTTCATCCCGATAATTGCCAACCGTGCGCGACTTTCTCGAATTGCGGATAGAAACACCTCTTCTTCTGGCTCAATCGGTAAAATCTGCCATTTAGATTTTCTATCTTGTGTATATTCTTTATTTTCTTCGTTTTTTTCTTCATAGAGAAATTTCTTTAAAACCGACTTTCCCTTCATGTATTCCGGTTGGGTAATGAGAATCACTGGCATATTTTTTAATTTTCCGTATTTTTCTCTGTAAATTTTCTATTTTCTGCCTTTTCATAAAAAAAACGTGAGAAAATAAATTCCCACGTTTTTTATTAAATCAAGTTAAAATCATTCACCCTCTTTCGGCTCGTCGCCACCGGAGAGAAGACTGTCAAGTCCCGAATCATTCAGAAGTGGGAATTCCATGTTTTCTTCATCCGCAAGCAACGAATCAAGCGAGTTTTCTTCCAAGTCGCTCTCATAACCAGTCTGCGCACATTCCGCTTCCTGATAGGCCCGGAAACCAGTACCGGCCGGAATCAGGTGACCAAGAATGACGTTTTCTTTCAGACCGATCAACGGGTCAACTTTACCCGCAAGAGCCGCTTCAGTGAGCACTTTCGTCGTTTCCTGGAAAGAAGCTGCCGAAATGAAGCTGGAACTCTGAACCGCCGCTTTCGAAATACCGAGCAACTGAGTACTACCAATCGCCGCACGAGCTGGAACACCGACTGCCGGACGTTTTCCATCCGCAATCATTTCCGCGTTCACTACATCAACATGCACTTTTGGAACTAGCTGACCTTCCGGCAAGTGAGTGTCTCCCGAATCCGTGATTTTAAGGCTATTCGCAATTTCTCTGTTTTTAGCATAGAAATCGAACTTGTCCATTAACATACCTTCCAGAAGGTCGGTATCACCCGGATTATCAACGCAGACTTTACGTAACATCTGGGAAACGATGATTTCAATATGTTTATCATTAATTTTTACGTTCTGGGAACGATAAACCTTCTGAACTTCACGCGTCAGGTACTGCTGAACCGCTTCTTCACCAGAAATACGAAGAATATCGTGCGGAATCAACGGACCTTCAACGATTGGCTCACCAGCTTTCACACTGTCACCAACACCAACACGGAGCTGACGTCCCTGCGGAATAACGTGTTCATAACGTTTCGGTTCACCATTTTCGTCGCGAATATTATCATTCTTAACGACAACGATTGATTTTTTACTCTTGCGTTCCTGCTGAATTAATTCAACGTCACCGCTGATTTCCGCAATAACTGCAGGATCTCGTGGTTTACGCGCTTCGAAAATTTCCGAAACTCGCGGCAAACCACCCGTAATATCCTGCGTACCTGCAACTTCTCGCGGCGTTTTAGCAAGAATAGTACCAGCACTGACCCACTGGCCTTCTTCAACTTCGAGGTTTGCCTTTTCATACAGGATGGTCGAGAACTGCTGGTCGCCATTCTCGTCTTCCAGAATAATCATTGGACGAAGGTCACTATGAGCCATAACTGTACGACGATAGGTACCAGAAACGTCTTTATCAATACGTAACGTTTCACCTTCCACTAAATCCAGGAAACGTACACGTCCGGATTTTTCCGTCAAAATCGGAGTAGAGTGCGGATCCCAGTGACACAGAATTGTTTCCGCTTCCGCCTTCTTGCCATCCTCAACCATAATCTGGGCACCAATCGGAACATTATAACGTTCCAGTTCCCAACCGTGACCGTCCAAAACTGCCACTTCACCATTTCGGTTCGTCGAAACGATCTGCTGCTGGCTATTTACTACGGTTTTCATGTTGATATAGTGCACAAAACCAGCTTTTCGGTTACGGACTTCGCGTTCTTCAACACCACGAGCCGCAGTACCACCGATGTGGAATGTACGCATCGTTAACTGAGTACCCGGTTCACCAATGGACTGCGCCGCAATCGTTCCGACTGCAAGACCTTCTTCGACAAGTTTTCCCGTAGAAAGGTCCATACCGTAACATTTTGCGCAAATTCCCAGCGGAGCTTCACATGTCATCGGACTACGTACCATGATTTTTTCGGTACCAAGCTCGTCAATTTTGCGAGCAGCTTCCAACGTAATCATTTCGTTCGCTTTCACGATTAATTCGTCGGTAACTGGGTCCATAATGTTAACGCAACTGACACGGCCTTTAATAGATTCAACCAAGTTGACTTCGACTTTTTCGCCGTTATAAATGATACCTTTCGTGATACCGTGAGTGGTTCCACAATCTTCACAAGTAACCACAACGTTCTGCGCAACGTCCGCCAGTTTACGGGTCATATAACCGGAGTCCGCTGTTTTCAATGCCGTGTCGGCCAGACCTTTACGGGCACCGTGCGTTGAGGAGAAGTATTCCAATACACTCAGACCTTCACGGAAATTCGCTTTAATTGGCGTTTCGATAATCGTACCGTTCGGTTTCGCCATCAAACCACGCATACCGGAGAGCTGACGAATCTGTTCGATACCACCTCGAGCACCAGACTGCGACATAAGGTAAATCGGATTCACGTAACCAGGACGACGATGGTCATTATCCAACGCTTCTTTCATCGCGTCAGTAATCATCGTATTCGTATTCGTCCAAAGGTCGAGCACTTTCGCGTAACGTTCACGCTCAGTAATTAAACCACGACGATAGTCCTTCTGAATCTGCATGACTGTACGTTCCGCGTCGTCCAGCAACTGCTGTTTCGAGGCTGGCGTGATCAAGTCGTCCGTCGCGAACGAAAGACCCGATTTCGTACTCTGACGGTAACCCATCTGTTTCATATCGTCCAGAAGAATAATCGTCGCACGAGTTCCAAGAATCTCATAACAGTCGGAAATTACTTTCTGCAGGTCCTTACTCGTCATCAGAATGTCATAGAACGGCATTCCTTCCGGTAAATTATCATTAAAAAATACACGTCCGACAGTCGTTTTCAGACGTCCATATTTCAAGAAATCATTATCGAGCTTATTCTTGCTCACAACTTTATAATCTTTCGGCAGACGAATCTGAATCGGCGTGTGCAAGCGCACTTTACCCAAATCGAATGCGGTATAAATTTCCTCAATTGAGGAGAATTTCATATCATTTTCCGAGTGCGGTTCCATTTCCAGCGTCATGTAATAGCACCCCATAACGACGTCCTGAGACGGCGACATAATCGGATTACCATTAGCTGGCGAGAAAATGTTATTCGTCGACATCATTAACGTGTGCGCTTCCACCTGCGCTTCAATCGACAGTGGGAGGTGGACGGCCATCTGGTCACCGTCGAAGTCCGCATTGAATCCTTTACAGACCAACGGATGCAACTTAATCGCGTTTCCTTCCACAAGAATCGGCTCGAACGCCTGAATACCCATTCGGTGCAACGTTGGCGCACGGTTCAGCATGACCGGATGATTCTGAATCACTTCTTCCAGAATATCCCACACTTCCTCATCTTTACGCTCAAGCATTTTCTTAGCGCTCTTGATGGTGTCCGCATGTTCCAGTTCCTTCAGACGACGAATAATGAACGGCTGGAAAAGTTCCAACGCGATTTTTTTCGGCAATCCACACTGATGGAGACGAAGCGTCGGACCCACGACAATCACGGAACGCGCGGAGTAGTCCACACGTTTACCAAGCAGGTTTTCACGGAAACGTCCCTGCTTACCTTTAATCATATCTGTCAGCGATTTCAACGCACGATTACTGCTTCCGAGAACCGGCCGCTTGCAACGGCCATTATCGAACAACGCGTCAACCGACTGCTGGAGCATACGTTTTTCATTACGCACGATCACTTCCGGAGCGTTCAAGTCCTGCAGTTTCTTCAGTCGGTTATTTCGGTTAATAATACGACGATACAGGTCATTCAGGTCGCTCGTTGCGAAGTTACCACTTTCCAACATGACCAACGGACGAAGATCCGGCGGAATCACGGGAATCACATCTAAAACCATACATTCCGGATCGTTTTCCGAGTGCATGATGGCTTCCACAATTTTGAGACGATTCACCAGTTCCTTACGACGCTGTTTCGACGAAGATTTTACCAATTCTTCACGCAATTCCTGTGCGAGATTCGGTAAATCCAACGCTTTCAACAGTTTACGAATCGCTTCTGCACCCATTTCCGCATGGAACGCATCTTTTCCATACGTCATAACCGCTTCACGATATTCACCATCTGACAGAAGTTGCTGTTTTTTCAGCGGAGTATCTTTCGGGTCAATTACGACGTAATCCTGGAAATAAATCACCTTCTCAAGATGACTCATTTTCATATCCAGCAAGTTACCTAGACGGCTAGGCATCGTCTTAAAGAACCAGATATGGACCACCGGCGCTGCCAGTTCGATATGACCCATGCGCTGACGACGGACACGGCTATGCGTGATTTTAACACCACAACGGTCACAGATCATTCCCTTATATTTCATACCACGGTATTTACCGCACGTGCATTCCCAGTCCTTTTCAGGACCAAAAATACGCTCGCAGAACAGACCATCGCGTTCCGGACGGTATGTACGATAATTGATGGTTTCCGGCTTTTTCACTTCACCGTACGACCAACTCCGAATATCATGAGCACGTGCAAGGCTCATTTTTACGGAGGTGTAATCATTAATTCGTTCGTAGCTGCGATCTACACTACTCATTCACCGAATCTCCTGTGTGATATTTTGAAAATGGAAGAATGGGTTCATATGAGAGGAAAAGGAACCCATTTTTCCGTGATTTGTGAAAGGTATCAGGTTACACTTGAAATGTTGAACAATCTTCCAGGCTGAAACTTAATCCAGAACGTTATGTCCACGCTCAAGCTGCATGTTCAGGCCGAGACCACGAATTTCGTTGGTTAACACGTCGAAACTGGCGGGCGTGCCGGCTTCAAGACGGTTTTCACCCTTAACCATCGATTCGTAAATCTTCGTACGTCCTTCGACGTCGTCCGACTTGACCGTTAGCAATTCCTGCAAAATATACGCTGCACCATACGCTTCCAGTGCCCAGACTTCCATTTCTCCGAAACGCTGACCACCGAAACGGGCCTTACCACCCAGCGGCTGCTGTGTAATCATCGAGTACGGACCTGTACTACGTGCATGAACCTTATCATCCACCAAATGGTGAAGTTTCAGCATGTAAATATAACCTACCGTCGTTTCCTGCTCGAACGGTTCACCCGTACGGCCATCATACAGGACGGTTTTACCGTGTGGCGGAAGTCCTGCTTCACGACACGCTTCATTAATGTCTTTTTCACGTGCACCGTTGAACACCGGCGTTACGGAACGGAAACCGGATTTCGCGCCTGCCCAACCGAGGTGCGTTTCCATAATCTGTCCCACGTTCATACGAGACGGCACGCCCAACGGGTTCAAAAGAATCTGAATCGGAGTTCCATCCGCCAAGAACGGCATGTCTTCACGCGGCATAATCTTCGAGATAACACCTTTATTACCGTGACGACCGGCCATCTTGTCACCAACACTGATAACACGTTTCGTCGCGATATAAACTTTCGCCATGCGCAACACACCTGGACGGAGTTGTTCACCGATTTTCATCGTGTTAATCTTCTGGTCCAGCGTTTCCAGCGCATTTTCAACACGCGGACGATATTCGAACAGTAGGTCTAAAACCACCTGACGTTTCTTACCCGGTAGGTTTAAGAACTGTTCATAATGGAAATTTCGCGCTTCCGCAACGATTTCACGATAAGATTTACTTTCCACAATCGGATTTCCATCTTTATCTAAAACCTGCGATTCGAGCACTTCTTCCACTTTACGAATCATGTTACCGAAAATATTCGCAACCGCCTCACTGTACGTCGCTTCTGTCTGTTTATACTGAATGTCGTACATCTCACGCTCTTTTTCCGTCAGAACGTTGCTACGACTGTAGTACTGCGTGTCAATCACGATACCTTCCACACCGGACGGTACTTCGAGCGAGTCGTTTTTCACATCTTCGCCCGCACGACCGAAAATGGTGTGCAACAGTTTTTCTTCAGGAGTGAGTTCCGTCTTCGATTTCGGCGTCACTTTTCCGACCAGAATATCGCCCGGTTTTACAGGCGTTCCGATGTGGATAATGCCGTTTTCATCCAGATTCCGAAGCATTTTTTCCGAAACGTTCGGAATATCGCGCGTGAATTCTTCACGTCCAAGTTTCGTCTCGCGGATTTCTGTGTCGTACTCCTCAATATGAATCGAGGTGTAAACGTCATTCTGAACGAGTTCTTCACTCAGAATGATGGCGTCTTCAAAGTTGTAACCTTCCCAGACCATGAAGGCAACCAGCACATTACGACCAAGAGCCAAATTACCTTGATGCGTCGCAGCACCGTCGGCAATCACGTCGCCCGCTTCAACTACCTGTCCCGGAACCACAATCGGTTTCTGGTTCTGGCACGTGCGCTCATTAAGTCCTTTAAATTTACGAAGAACGTAAACATCATCACCGATTTCGATACGTCGCGCATCACAATACGTGACCGTTCCGCCACGCTTCGCACGCACTAACAGACTGGAGTTCAGGGCACATACCCGTTCCATACCCGTTCCGACCAGCGGCGTTTCCGACACAAGAAGCGGAACCGCCTGGCGCTGCATGTTAGAACCCATCAACGCGCGGTTCGCGTCGTCATGTTCAAGGAACGGAATCAGACCAGCGGAAACACCGACCATCTGACAGGCCGAAACGTCGATATAATTGACTTTTTTCGCTGAAACCACTTCATATTCGCCATTGCGACGGGCAATTACGTTTTCACCCACTGCACGGGAGTCACCTACGATGTAACCATCTTTAATAATAACGTCAGCCGGAGCAAAAATGCTGTCACCTTCTTCGTCAGCACGTAACCAGCGTACATTACCTGTCAAGCGACCATTCTCAACTACCTGGAATGGGGTAATCAGGAAACCATACTCATCGACACCTGCGAAAATACCGAGACTGGAAATCAAACCGATGTTCGTACCTTCCGGTGTTTCAATTGGGCAAATACGACCGTAGTGCGAACTGTGAACGTCTCGAACATCGAAACCCGCGCGTTTTCGGTTCAAACCGCCCGGACCCAACGCGGACAGACGGCGTTCATGCGTCAGCATCGATAGCGGGTTCGTCTGGTCAACGACCTGCGACAACTCACCACGACCGAAGAAGAAATCGACTGCCGAGGAAACGCTCTTCTGATTAATCAGCGTACGCGGTTCCATTTCCGCAATATCTTTCACTCCCATACGTTCCTGAACGGTACGGCGGAGCTTCGCGAAACCTTTCCGGATTTCATCCGCAGCCAATTCATCAATCGTACGCAATCGACGGTTTCCAAGATGGTCGATGTCGTCCACTTTATATCCCGGGTCGCCATTATAAAGTCCGATCATCGCTTTCATTGCGGAAATCAGATCTTCCGGCTGGAGCGTCAATACATCCTCCGACATATTCAGTCCAAATTTACGGTTCATACGGAACCGCCCTACTCGACCGAGGCGATAACGATTTACATCGAAGAATTTTTCCTCGAACAGTTTCTTCGCTTTATCAAGCTGCGGTGGGTTACCCGGACGCATACGCTGATAAATGCGCAGCAACGCTTCTTCATAACTCTGCGACGGGTCTTCTTCCAGTGTCGCCAAGAATAATTTGTTTTTGTTGTCGTATGGAATAACTTCGATTTCTTTAATTCCAGATGTCCGAATCTGTTCCGCCTGTGTGTTCGAAATTTTCTGACCACACTCGACAATGATTTCGCCTGCATTTTCCGAGCCGACCGGATAAATAATATTATCAATCGAGATTTTTCCCTCGATATTTGCCGATTTGTCCTTAACAGAAATCATTTCCGTATCATAAAAAGCACGGAAAATGTCGGCTGTTTCCGAATATTTCGGGCTCATCGCGCGTAACAACATAATCGGCGAGAATTTCGGTGTCTGGTCAATGCGCACGGTAATCGCATTTTTACGGGAAATGTTAAACTCAATCCAGCTTCCGCGTTCCGGAATAATTCGGCAACTGAAACCACGACCATCCGTGGACTCTTCATCGTCGGATAGGAAGTCAACACCGGGACTACGGTGTAACTGACTCACGACAACACGTTCAGCACCGTTGATAATGAACTCACCACCGCCCATCATGATTGGCAAGTCGCCAAGATACACGTCTTGCTCAATTGGTTGCTCACGGTTTAAACGAAGTCGAATTTTCAGAGGACGACCATACGTTAAGCGCAGACGACGGCATTCATCCGGTTCAAAACGCGGTTTTTCCAGTTCATAACGAACGTATTCAAGGCTGACTTTATCATCATGACCACTAATCGGGAACGTTTCCCGAAGAACGGCTTCCAGACCGAAATTTTCACGTTTTTCCGGCGGAATTTTGTACTCATTCAGTTTAATCTCATCAGGGAGATTTTCCCGCTGATCTTCTGGATACTGATACTGAAGGAACCGCTCGTAGCTGGCAGTCTGAATCTTGGTCAGATTCGGAACGTCCAGCAGGTCGATGTCGGTACCAAATCGACGGACGGTATCAGGATAAATACGACGTGATTGAGATGTTGCCATTTATTGTTCACCAGATAATTTTTGCCAGGATTGCCCGAAATTTTTTCGGACAAAATTTAGAAAACAACCGCCTTAAGTAAAATTTTCACTTAAGATGGTACCTCCAATTTGTGCAACTTGCCTATATTGACAATTGCTCTCTATAAACACAAATACCGCGTACGTCCACAGGAAGGATAACGCGGTTTTCGTCATAAAATAATACATTTTTGTGGTCTTTGTCCATTATTTCACCTATGAGCTGAAATTGTCGAAGAAATAATCGCAATTACTTTTTTCTGTCAACTCATCCAAATTCACCTTAGGTGAAAATGAACAGCATGTCTTCATCATTGCTGGTGACCACAAAAGGAATATAAACGCATTATAACAGATTTTAAGAATTATGCAAGGTCTACCTAGGCGTTTTTTGATGAAATTTTAAAAAATAGTTGAAGTTTTTTAAGAAATGTTTCCGAGACTTTTGTTCTTAAGGGTTTTTTACTACTTCTAATAAAAAAAGGGAGACCAAAATCTCCCTCTTTTTTATGCAGATAAGTTAAAAAACTTATTTGATGACGACGGCAGCACCAGCGGCTTCCAAGTCGGCCTTGATTTTTTCGGCTTCTTCTTTGGAGACGCCTTCCTTGACTTTGCAAGGAGCGGATTCTACGAGTTCTTTGGATTCTTTCAGACCGAGACCAGTCAGGCCACGGATGACTTTGATGACTTCGACTTTTTTGTCGCCGAAACTTTCCATCTGGACGGTGAACTCGGTCTGTTCAGCAGCCGCGGCAGCTTCGCCACCAGCCGGAGCAGCAGCCATAACAACAGCGCCACCAGCGGCAGCTTTGATGCCATGGGTTTCTTCGAGGTAATCAGCCAGTTCTTTCGCCTGTTTCAGGGTCAGAGCAGCAATTTTGTCGCCAAGTTCGACGGTCAGTTCAGAGAAATCTGCCATTGTATTGTTCCTTTCAAAATTTTGTTAAAAACGTTGTTTCACACCTATTTCTTGAAAAACTGTCTATGGAAAACTCACACTTTTCTGGGACTCACACCGCAGATGTTCCTTTCAAGAGGGATAAGTATTACACAACCATATATTTTCGGTGACCGGATTCCGTGACGGTCACATCAATGATTTGGTAACTTATTTTCAAGTAGCCACATTCAATTAAATTGAGAATATGGCTACACTGAAATCTTACTCTTCGTCTGCACCTTCCGCTTTGGAGGCAATCTGACCAGCAACCGTGGAACCCGGGCCGAGCAACGCACCAGCCAAATTGGATCCAGGACCGAGAATCTGACCAACCAGCAAGGAAAGCTGTTCGGTACGAGACGGCCAAGTGCTAACCTGTTTAACCATATCCGCTTCAAGACGATCGTTATCCATGGCACCGCACTTCACAACGAACTTATCCTTGAAACGTTTATCGTCGGCCAAACCACAGACAATTTTCGTCAGGGAAACGATATCTTCACCACCCCAGCAAAGAGCCGCGCTACCACCAATCGTCGAGAACAACGGCGCCAAGGTCGTATCTTTCAATGCACGACGTGCAAGGGTATTTTTGATGACCATCAAACGAACACCCTTTTCTTCGAGTTCGCCACGAAGAACGTTCGTTTCATTGGCAGTCATCGCAACCATGTCCACAAGCAGAGCGTCCTGAACTCCTGCAACCTGCGCGGCAACATAGTTGCTGACTAAATCTTTTACATATTTACTCATTGTTTTACCGTTACCGTATTACAGTTGTTGAACTCTTACTCCAGGAGACATCGTGGCGCTGATAACAGTGCCTTTAACATACTGACCTTTTGCCGTCGCCGGCTTCAGGCTCTGGATGTGATCCATGAATTTCTGGATATTTTCAGCCAACTGCTGTTCAGTGAAGCTGAGTTTTCCAACAATCGCCATGACGTTACCGCCATTATCATTGCGAAATTCAACTTTACCAGCTTTGTACTCGTTGATCACTTTCGCGACGTCCATCGTCACCGTGCCATTACGAGGAGCCGGCATCATACCACGCGGACCAAGGATTCGACCCAGAGGACCAACAACTCCCATCATATCGGGGGTCGCGATGCACACGTCGAAATTGATATTTCCCGCTTTAATTTCCGCTGCTAAATCCGGACCGCCAACAACGTCAGCGCCAGCAGCTTTCGCTTCGTCAATTTTGTCACCTTTAGCAAAAACAGCAACACGGACCGTTTTGCCAATACCATGCGGCAGAACAATGGATCCACGGACCATCTGATCCGCCTGTTTGGGGTTGATGCCCAAACGCATCGCAATTTCAACCGACTGGTCGAATTTCGTTGTGTTGAAACCCTTCAACACTTTAACCGCTTCCTGAAGGGAAAGCGGCTCTTTGCCCGGCGCTTTCTCCGCCATTGCACGCATACGCTTTGATCGTTTAGCCATAGCTTCCGCTTTCCTCTCTTATCCTTCTACTACCTCAATGCCCATACTGCGCGCAGTACCTGCAATCAGTTTACGACCTTCTTCAACCGTACGAGCGTTTAAGTCAGCCATCTTACGATTCACAATTTCATCAATCTGAGAAATAGTCACTTTACCGACTTTCACTTTCGGAACACGACCAGAACCAGCATCGATACCTGCAGCCTTCTTCAGAAGGTCAACAGAGTGCGGGCTTTTCGCGTCAAATTCAAAACTACGGTCATTGTAGCAACGAACCACGACCGGAATACGGAGACCCATGTCACCCTTGGTGCGTTCGTTAAACTGGCTCGTAAACTGACCGAGGTTAACGCCGAACTGACCCAAAGAAGTACCTACCGGAGGAGCCGGAGTGGCTTTTCCGCCTGGGACATGAAATTTGGCGGTTCCTACCAATTGCTTAGCCATAATCCACCTGTTCTAAATCTATACGATCTTCTATCGCAGAAAATCAAGTTACAAAATATGCAAGAGATGCTACTTCCTATCAGGATTAGAGCGATTCTACCTGCCAGTACTCAAGTTCTACTGGGGTGCTTCTTCCAAAGTAACTAATCATGACCGTAATACGACCATTAATCTGGTCGATACTGTCCACGACACCTTCATAATTCATAAATGTGCCTTCAGTTACCTTCACATTATCGCCAACTTGGAACGCAATACGCAAATTCTCATTCGTCTTGCCCTTTTCTGTTCCAGCAGCTTCCATTTGAAGAATCTTTTCAACTTCATCCGGCATCATTGTTAACGGCTTGCCATCCGCACCCGCAAAATCTCCGATACCTGAAGTCTGACGCACCAAATACCACGAGTCATCATTAATCTCCATTTCGATGATTACGTAACCCGGGTATAACTTGTGTTTGATAACCTTACGTTTGCCACCCTTGATCTCAGTGACACTTTCCGTAGGTACAATAATATGTCCGAAATATTTTTCAAGACCCATCACTCGAATACGTTTCTCAAGATTACGTTTCACCGAATCTTCACGGTTACTCTGAACCTTCAAAATATACCACTCGAGCTTCACCTCGGACTCACTACTGGCATTATCCACTTCCTCAACTTTTCCATCGGGAGTGGTAACTTCAACATCAAGACTGCCCGACACTTTTTTGCTTTCAGAATCGTTCATATTTCGTTCTTCGCTCATATCGGGTCTCTTTTAATTGAATTTCTAAAAAAACCTACGTCAGTATAACTGACTCCCACTGTATTACGTTCGTGGTCAAACGTCATGTGTATTCTTAAAAAATACCGAGTTGCGTTGCAAGATAATCCATTCCAAGGGAAATCCATTTGAACAGGAACTGCAACACGATATCATATCCGAAAAGAAGAACTGTCAACAGGAACATAACTATAATCACAACGATTGTGCTACGAAACAGTTCATCTTTTCCTGGCCATGATACCTTGCGCATTTCAGCTTCTACCTGAATCAGGAAGTCAGCAAAACGAGCATAGTTCACAGCACGATAAGCAATCCAAGCACTAAGAGCCAAGAGCATAAGCGGCACTGCATAAACCATGAATGCACCTTGGCCAGCAAGAAAGGAGTTATAAAGCTGATAAACACCAGCAGCAAGTAAAGCTAAAAGAGCGGCAGCAGTTGTCATACGACAAACTTTGCCCTGTTTCTTTTTGTAAATACCAGTTTTAAACATTTCCTGGAGTAAAGCGCTCACTGCGGCCTCCGTACAACTTGAACTTCTTATTCATTAAAGCAGGGGCGGAGAGATTCGAACTCCCATTAACGGTTTTGGAGACCGTCACTCTGCCTTTGAGATACGCCCCTGAATATAAATCCCTTTATATCAAGTGTTAGTAGTATACCAGATTTGAAATTTTCTGCAAGGGGGGGATCCCTTATTTTTACTACTTTTTTTGAAGAGCAGGGATAATAAATACCCCTGCTCCACACTCAATATATCTTACTCGATGATTTCGGTCACAACGCCGGAACCAACAGTGCGTCCACCTTCACGGATAGCGAAACGGTTGTTCATGTCCATTGCGATCGGTTCGATAAGTTCGACTTCCATCTTCACGTTGTCGCCCGGCATGCACATTTCAGCGCCGTCCAGCAACTGAATCGCACCGGTAACGTCGGTGGTACGGAAATAGAACTGCGGACGATAACCACTGAAGAACGGGGTCTGACGGCCGCCTTCTTCCTTGGACAGGACGTAAACTTCAGCTTTGAAGTGTTTATGCGGCGTGATGGATTTCGGCTTCGCCAAAACCTGACCACGACGAATTTCTTCACGCTTGACACCACGGAGGAGAAGACCGACGTTATCGCCAGCCTGACCTTCGTCGAGGGTCTTTTTGAACATTTCAACGCCCGTGCAAACCACTTTACGGGTTTCATCGGTGTAACCAATGATTTCGACTTCTTCACCGACGTGGATGACACCGCGTTCGATACGACCGGTAGCCACAGTACCACGACCTTCGATGGAAAACACGTCTTCGATAGCCATCAGGAACGGCTTGTCAACTTCACGCGGCGGATCCGGGAAGTCATTGTCGATCGCATCCATCAGCTCGCCGATGCACTTCGCAGCAGCAGCGTCGGTCGGATTGTCGACGGCCGGTTTCGCAGAACCACGAACGATGGTGACATCGTCGCCCGGGAAGCCGTACTTACTCAGAAGGTCACGAACTTCCATTTCGATCAGGTCGAGGAGTTCTTCGTCGTCGACGAGGTCGCATTTGTTCAGGAAGACCACGAGGTTCGGGACGTTGACCTGACGGGCCAAGAGGATGTGTTCACGAGTCTGCGGCATCGGTCCGGTATCCGCAGCAACTACGACGATAGCACCGTCCATCTGAGCGGCACCGGTAATCATGTTTTTGATGAAGTCAGCGTGACCCGGGCAGTCAATGTGCGCGTAGTGACGATTTTCAGTTTCGTATTCAACGTGAGCGACTGCAATGGTAACCGTTTTGGTTGCGTCACGAACGGTACCGCCTTTAGCGATATCGGCGTAGGATTTCACCTGAGCCAGACCTTTGGTGGCCTGAACCGCAAGGATAGCGGACGTCAAGGTTGTCTTACCGTGGTCAATGTGACCGATGGTACCAACATTGACGTGAGTCTTTGTTCGTTCGAAATTTTCTTTTGCCATTTCTATTCCTCAAGTTCACAAAATGTGTATATATGGAGAAGAACACCGGAAGGGGAGAGATTTTTATCAAACCTAACCTCTCGGTGATCCGCAACCAAGTACGATTGTGTGCTTTCGTTTGGTGTATTAACACGCGTTAATACAATAAAAAAAGCTGCCAATGGGAATCGAACCCATGACCTCATCCTTACCAAGGATGTGCTCTACCGACTGAGCTACAGCAGCGAATGACTGATATGTCTCGTTGGAGAAACACAGCGGACAGTCTTAAGAAGCGGGTGAAGGGAATCGAACCCTCGTCTTTAGCTTGGAAGGCTATGGCTCTACCATTGAGCTACACCCGCATTCGAGTGTTTGATTGGTGGCACATGGATTCGAACCATGGTAAGCACTGCTAGCAGATTTACAGTCTGCCCCCTTTGGCCACTCGGGAATACCACCATTTATTTAATTATTATATCAGCAAAAATGCTAATACTTTTTTATAGCTAGAGGTGGGACTCGAACCCACAACCTGTTGATTACAAATCAACTGCTCTGCCAATTGAGCTATTCTAGCGGATCTGAGCTTCAAGCCCCAAACAACAAGAGGCATTATAACAGTTAATCCGTCTTTTACAAGGGGGGGGGAGTGGCAATTTTCCAAATTTTTCTCCATTTCTTTACGACAACTCGCGTTATAGTCTTTATTTTACGATGTTTTCTTGATATAAAAACTTTTAAATTTATCCTTATACTAATTCTTCTTTTCCTTGTGAAGGCGTGTGCATTTCAGCTATACGTTCCTCTATATTTCCCATTTTTTGTAAATTATAATTTTCGATGAGGTACTTGATTGCATTCTGTGAACAAAATGCAGGAAGTGTAGGACCTAAATGGATATTTTTTATCTTCAGTGACAGTAATGCCAGAAGAACTGCGACTGCTTTCTGTTCATACCACGCAACTTCAAGTGTAACGGGTAGTTCTGCAAGTGATTCAACATTCATCGCGTCGCCAAGTACATGAAGGAAAGTGATAATTGACCACGTATCATTACACTGTCCGGCATCGAGAAGGCGTGGAACGTGTTCAATTTGACCAAGGGCAAGTTTATTAAATCGATATTTCGCGCAACCTGCAGTAAGGATAATTGTGTCTTTGGGGAGCTGGTCAGCAAGTGTACGGTAATAACTGCGTGCATGATGACGACCGTCACAACCGTTCATGACGATAATTTGGCCGATCTCGCCGGAACGGATACCTGCAACGATATCAGGGAGGAGGGCGAGAAGTTCTTTTTCCGCATAACCGATTGTCAGCATCTTCGGTTCAGGGGTACCATCCAGTGTTTCGGTAATCGGTGTTGGGGCGGGAAGTTGTTGTGCGAGACGAATAACTTCTCGGAAGTCTTTCTGACCGGTAGTGGTGCTAGGTTCTGGAATGTGCCTCAGACCTGGCCAACCACAGGGACCTGTGGTGAAAATCCGATTTTTATACGGCGCGCGAATTGGAATGAGACAGTTACTCGTCAGAATAATCGGACCGTTAAAAAGTTCAAATTCTCGCGATTGGTGATGCCATGAGTTCCCATAATTCGCGTAAAGATGAGGATATTTCTTGAGTCCGGGATAAGCGTGAGCCGGAAGCATTTCACCATGAGTGTAGATGTCGATTCCGGCATCTTGTGTCTGACGGAGAAGGTCTTCCAAGTCACGTAAATCATGGCCCGAAATGAGGATTCCGGGACGTTTTCGGACGTAATTACGGACTTCGGTCGGTTCCGGATGACCAAAATGTTGTGTGTTGGCGTCGTTTAGGAGTTTCATGGCGGAAAGAGCAGTTTTTCCACATTCTTTTAGGAGGAAAAAGAGTGTGCTGGGCGCGTAACCCTGCATCGGAGCTGTTTCGGCGAGCGCGTGGAAAATGAAGGTGGAAATGTTCGGATTCGTGAAACCGAGACGGCGCGCGTGGTGGGTGTAGGCACTGATTCCTTTCAGGGCGTAAAGAAGAAGTTCTCGCATGGTGCGAATGTCGGGGTCTGTGACGCGTTGGACGCTGACGAATGGGCTTTTCGCGAGAAATTCATTCCGCGTAGCAGCATTAAAGAAAAGTATGTCATCATTATGTTCTGTAAATTTTGCGGAATGCTCGAGAATAATTCCGTCACGTAGTCGGAGTGTCTGACGGATAAGACGCTCGATACGGAGTTCGTCGAAATTCGTGTTGGTTAGCGTGGTGAAGAGGACCTGTTCCGCATGGCTTGCGAGTGTTGAGTTGATGGGGATTTCCGCAATTTGCGTGGCAAGAGCGAGTCCGCGCAGGGAATAGATGAGAACGTCCATTAAATTGGCACAGTCGCTCGACTTTCCGCACATTCCGTGCTGCGTACAACCTTCATTCCGGAGGGTTTCCTGACACTGAAAACAGAACATCGACATACGAAAACTCCTGTAAAATTAGGGGTTAAGGGGAATGGAAATTTACTGGCTGTAAGAATTGTATGGAGAAAGAAAAATACAGCCCGTAGTGGGAACGTGAAACGTGGGAGAGTTACGAGCTGTTACGCTTTATTTATTGTTTAATTATGTATTTAATGGTGTAAAGTACATCTTCATCGACAATAAAATCATTATGTAAAAATTGATTGACGGTGACGTTCTTTTTCCCCTGAAACGTGATTTTTTCGGTATTTATCTGCCCGCTGTAAAAATGAACGAAAATGAAAATAGAACCGTATTTTTCTGTGAAAGTCGCGATAATTTCCCGGATTTTTGGGTGAAATCCAGAAAATTCGTCGTACATCGGTTTCACGTTGGCTTGGGAGGCGGAAATGGCGGCGAGTGCGCGTTCTATTTTGGCTCGCGACCAGTTCTTTTTACGGTATTTTTTCAGTAGTTTTTCCGGATTTCGCTGCTTAAAAAGAGGAGAATTAGGAGGGAAAGAGTCTTCGGACTCAGCGACCGCCCTGCTCTGGTAAAGGTCACACGCGCAACCGCCGGAAGTGAGGATGACTTGCGTGAAATCGTCTGGGATTTCTCGTGTAATATATGAATTTTCTTCCGACTTTTTATCGTAAAAATCTGCTGTGAAACCACGTGGAACGAGCGTGCGTAACTCGTCCGTTAACGTTCGCGGAATGATCGTGGTTATGAAATAACACATGAAATCGCCCTGTTTTTTACGTTTTTGATACCCGATGCACTCTAAATTTTTATTCCACTATCATTTCGTGGTGCTAAAAAGAGGGGTGGAAATCCCCTCCTTCCCTGAATTTTTATGCGAATTGGTATATTGTACTTATGTTTTTAGTATGCCATTTAGAGTGTGATGGACTCGATGGTCTCGACCCAGTGTTGCGCAGTCGGTGTGGTGACGAAATTGTGGATAAAGTCGAAAATTACGTCAGAAAATCCACCGACGTTGGCGATACTCGCGCAGTCAGGCGTCTGAGTCGTGCCGTAAGGTTGAATATCGATGTTGATGAGCTTGGCTGAAGGATTTTTAGTGAGGATCCGTTTCCAATAACGGAATGCCTCCGTGTCACCACAGTTCGAACCTAGCCACGATTCATTGTCAGAAACAAAAATAACGACGTCCGGCGTGGTTTCCTGCTTGGCAAGATAACGCATAGCGGCTCCGCAGTTCGTGCCACCTCCCAGTAACTCGGCAAGTTTCTCGGCATTCGTCAGAACAGAATCACGCGGATTTAATATGATTTTTTGAGAATCGTGATTGAATGAAATGACGGTTGTATTCGGATTTTTGCGGAGAATGCAGGAAGTAATCAGGGCAGCTACATCAATACAGCGTACCGTGGAAGTCGCGGAAGCGCGCCAGCCAGTAATGGACCAGCCCATGGAACTGGAAACGTCGATACAGACGGCAACTCGGCCGGGAATTTTTGGAACGTTGGCGGTCGCGATTTCCATGGCGTCTTGAAGTGCTTCACGGATGGCGTGTGGAATTTCTGCACTACAGTTCTTGTAGGCTGTCATAAGCTGGTATGGGAAGACTTTCGCACGGTGAATTTCTGTTTCGTCACGCAATCGGTCTGCAAGAAGTGTAATAAGGTCTGTGTTCATATGTGTTCTCCGTTATTCTGAATGTTA
>JAUNAI010000048.1 GCA_030527705.1 Planctomycetia bacterium
AGGGGGAGTGTGAGGGGGAAACAATTTTGCAAAAATGTTTCCCTCCTCACAAATGTTTATGTCTCACAAGGGTAAACACTTTACGCAAGATTCCACCCTATCGGGAGGAACTTGCTACCCGTCATGTCTTAACGGTCGTGGGAGAGAAAATGTTTTGAAAATTGTTTTCTCCCCAGACCCCTCTTTCAAAAACTTTTTAATCGCGTTCTGCGAACGCTTGCTTTTTGTGTTTTTGTTTTCTTGTGTGTACTTATTTTATTTTGGTTGCTTCGTCCGCATGTCCCGCATTTTCCAGTGTCTTTTTCCCCTGCGAAATCGCCTCTTCCGCCAGTCGCACATCCGGATTAAACAGGTATCCCGCACGTAAAAATGCCAGCGTTGCTGCGTCCGGGTTTTCCAGCCGTAAAAAAGCCTGAGCAAGTACGAAATTCGGGCCAGCACGGAATTCCGGTGGTAAATTTTCGATTTTTTCTCGCCACAGTGACGCTTTTTCTGGCGTTACATTGATTAACTCAAGCCGCCACGCCTGCATTTCCGCAAGTGTCGCGATTCGTGCATCCCGATTTGATGATAACACTTTTAATCGTGTCGCCATATCCTTCCCCTGAGCGGAAAACATAAGGCAACTTGCCCCCAACAGGCTGATTTCGGGCACATTCCCCGCCACACGGAGCAGTTTCGTCGCGGTATCCTCGAGCGCACGGTCACCCGGAATCGTCCGCCACAGTAACGGTATACACGCGAAAACGGTGTCCGTCATTTCTGGTTCCAGCTCAACCAATGTAACGAAATCCTGCACTGCCTGCGCGTGAAAACCGAGCGCGAGGTCACAGCGCACGATACGCTCCAGAATTTCCACTTCCACCCACCGACGGTCGGCCGTCAGACGTGCTTTTTTGTAGTGTTCTCGTGCGTCGCGGTAATTTTTCTGCTGAAAATGCAGGTCACCGATCTGGTGCTCATCCGATTTCCGATACAGAATCCGTGCAACTTGCTCCGCCGGAATCGTGATTTCTTCTTCACCGGTTTTCAGTATCAGGCCGTTTCGAGTAAAACTCTCCACGACGCCAATCTGCCGGGAAAAGCCTCGTCCGTCGTCACGATTCCAGACCTCCACGACTTCCCGACCACGGGGAACTTCCACGCTCGCGCCATTTCCGCTTTTTTCATCTGAAATCTGCGCGAAAACAGATTCTGCCACGAGTAAAAAGACGCACAGGAAGCCAAAAACTGAAAATCGAGTAAGTTGCGATTTATGGAACATAATTTTCTCGTGTTTTTTCATGTTTTATATCCGACGCACTATAATAATTTCGCTTTACCGTTATTTTCAAGTATCATCGGTGTAACTGGCTTACATCCAGATACATATACTGTCCCCCGTTCTGTTCTGCGAGACGGGAGAGCCAATTCGATTTTTCCGGACGCGGACCACTACCGAACTGAATTGCGTTAATCTGCGTCCCGGTCGCGTTTCGGCGGATACGCTCCAGGTCGGCCGAGTTGAGTGTCGTCTCATTTTCGTCCGCGTCGGTCAGGAAAAAAATCACGTCTGGACGTTGTCGGAGTGCGTGGGATAATGCCGTTTTATGGTCTGTTCCACCCATGGCGATGATGCTGGAGAGGAAACGTTCCGCACCGATAATGTTCGGTTTCGTCGCGAAAATCATCTGATTCGCCTCGTACTTGAGCATATCTTCTTCCAGACCATTATAAAAAATAATCTGAAACTGTTGATTGGGTTGGAGCATGCGCAGGCTCCGCCGAAGCTCCTGTTTCGCGGCGTTTAATGATGTGGAAGTCGCGCCGGGTGAGCGAAAACTCATGCTTGCAGAGCGGTCGAAAACGAAAATGAACGTGTTTCCTTCTCCGGAAGTGCCGAAACAGGAGATTTTTCCCTTTCCGAAACCCTCAAAAGTTCCACTTCCGACACCGGGAAGGTCACCCAGTCCGTCCGTGACGCGGTCCAGTCCGGTACTTCCGCTTCCTGTGGATGGTGCCAGTCCGGGAGCGAGTGACGCTAAATCGGGAATGTCAGGAGCATCCGCACCGGTGATGACCGTGGAAAGGGCCGCGATTTTCTCCGCGTCGGTCTTCTGGGAAGTATCCTGATTCTGGGGACTTTCTGTATTTTTACCGGAATCTTCCTGAAGTGCGTCGGCAGCGGACTCGTAAAGGACTTTATCCTGTGTCTGCGTCCGAAACGCGATTCCCACATCGGCCGTCTCTTCCGGGGTGATTCCTTTCGGTTGTGGGGTTACTTGCGTAATGGTAAACGTCAGGATAATCATCAGAATCGCGTGCAGGAAAAGAGAAATTCCCCATGACGAAAAAATTTCCGCCATGAACGTTTTCTCACGGTCCGTGACCTGTTCAGCTGTTAAACGATTTTTTTCCATAACGCGTCCTGAAATGAGAGTTCCGATAAAGACGATTTTGAGTTTATTTCGTAGGATACTGAAAATTGGGAAATATGTCAAGAGAAAAAATTTTAAAATATTTTAACAAATTTTCAATTTTTTTCTAAAAAATGCTTGACAGGGGAAATAACTGGTTTATAATATTCTATATGTTTATTTAATGGACCTGATAATGATTCCTAAAAAAGAAGAATTAATATATAAGGAGAATCTTCATGCGTTGCGAAATAAGCCCAAATGTTAAAATACGCGGGGGGGGGGGACTAGGTAAGAGGATCCGTCGTTCGGTGGTTGCTCTGATTCTTGGTGGTGCTCTTCTTGGGCAGTTGGCGACGGGAACGGCGGAAACGTGGAATAAAACCGCATCGGAAACGCTCGCGCCAACCGGAACCGTGACGCTTACTGGGCAGAACACTATCAGCGGGGCGGGCGTCGTGGTTGATTTTCATCCTGCGAATAATCAGCTTCATCTGCAAGTTGGCGGCGCGGGCAGTTCTCTTTCCGGGACGGCGGATACTCTGACGGTCACGGACGGTGCGACGCTGAAATCGAATTCGCGCGTCCTGATTGGAACCGGCGGGAATAACGGTGGCGACGGAAAATTAATCGTCAAAAATGGTACGTTGGACCTGAATTACCATCTTGTCGTCGGCGACTCGCGTGATGGTGCTGGAAAAGGGAAAGGTTACGCTTATTTTGAGAATTCGACGTTGAAAACCACGTCTAATGGTGGATTAACTGTCGGTTATTGGGGTGATGGATCTTTTATTTCGAAAAATAGTACGCTTACAATCAATCGCGCTCTCATCATTGGGGAAACTAGTACACGCCCTGGTAGCATGACGATTCAGGATACCGACCTTTATGTAGATCGGGTGATAGGGCTACCCGAAGGGAAAAACGGTACGAATATTTTAAATGTCGTCGGTCAGAACACTGTAAGAAGTAAAGAATTTCAAATTAACGGCACAAATACGCAATTTAACCTCCTGATGGATTCCACTGGCAGACTGGGAACGATAGCGTCGCTGAATGAGCTTGATTTGAAATTTAATAACGTTCTCCATGTCGGTCTGGCTCAGTACGCGGGGGTGGGCACCACAAGTCTCATCGACGGCGTGACGATTGCGACGGCGAATGGTGCAATTTCGGGCTTCTCGGAAAGTTCCAGCAATCTTTTCGCGCTGAATCTCTCGAGTGACAGTAAAACGCTGACGGCTCAGCTGAAACCGACCGTGGAAAATGCAGTGGCGGCGACGGGGTGGACTGCGTTTTCGGAGGGAAGTCAGGAGGCTATAAAGGTCACGATGACGCTCACCGGTGGCGATGCGACAGCGTATCAGAATCTGGTTAACGCGATGAACGCGGGCGTGGCGAGCGAGCTGGATAATGCGACTTTTACGCTCGACGGCGATAAAATTACGTATAATACCGTTACGCAGTATAGTGGGAACGGAATCGCGGCATGGGATTTCGCGAAAATTGCGCCGAATGTGAAAGTAAGTGGTGTTTCCATGTCAGCTGGCGAGTTCACCTACACGGATATGAATAATGTCACTGGTACGTATAATAACTGGGTGGCGAGTGCGAAACCGACGCACATGAATCCGGCACGTCTGACCGCTGGAGCGACTTTCAGCGACGCGGAACGGGTGGAGGTTTTCGGACATTCTCTGTATGTGACTGGTGAAGGGACGAAATTTAACGCGAATAAGGCGGATCACTCGCTGTATATCGGCGGTACGGGAAGCAGTTTCGACTCGTATGCGGACCGATTGGTGGTTACTGACGGTGCGAATCTTTACACTAAAGCGCGTCTTCTGGTCGGTTATAACGGTGACGGTGACCTGATTGTGAAAGACTCTACGCTGACATCAGACATGCACATCGTTGTCGGTGACTCACGAAATAACATCGGTAAGGCGGCTGGATACGCGATGTTCGATAACTCGACGATTTCAGTGAAAGATGTCTTTACTTCCGCGTATCAGGGAAAAGGTGAAGTTCTCCTGAAAAACGGAACGAATATGACTGTCGGTGGTCAGGCTCGTATTGGTGAAGATCTGGGAAGTGGTATTCTCACGGTTCAGAATAGTACGTTTACTGTGAATAATGAGCTGAACGTCGGACATAGTGGAAAATCGGCGAATAATACGTTAAATCTGGTCGGTGACGTGACAGTGACTGCTGGAAAACTCGGAATGCGCGCTAACTCGAACGTGAATATTTTAATGGACTCAACCGGTGAGCTGGGTACGATTAAGACGACTCGGGGTGACGCGGTGGATTTCATGAATCGGCTGAACGTCGGACTGTCGCAGAACGCGGGTCTATTCACGAATAAAGAATCGACGATTGTGTCTGCGGGTGGCGCGATTTTGAACGTTTCGAGCGACGCGAATGATCTGTTCACGCTAACACTTTCCGCGGATAATAAGACGCTGACGGCGGAACTGAACTCGGCAGTAGAGAACGCGACGGGCGCGACGGGCTGGAAAACGGTGGCGGGCGACTGTCAGGCTCCAGTCTGGGTCACGATGACGCTCACCGGCGGTGACGTGGCAACATATCAGTCGTTAGTTGACGCGATGAATGCTGGAATCGTGAAGAATCTGGATAATCAGTACACGTTTACACTGAATGGTGATCAGGTCACGTATGACGGCTTCACGAATTACCGTGGCGACAGCGTCGCGGTGTGGGATTTCTCTGCGTTGGCGTCCGGCGTCGGTGTAAGTGGTGTGACGCTCGCGGACCGAGATTTCACGTTTAAGAATATCGCGACAGATAAAACGTACTCTGCGTGGGTGGCGGAAGCGAATCCGACACACGAGAATCCGGCTCTCCTGAATGCTGGGAAAACGTTTAATGACGCGAATCTTGTGGAAGTTTATGGACATTCCCTGTACGTGACCGGCGCAGGAACGACTTTTAATGCGAATAAAAATGACCAGTCCGTCCGTATCGGCGGTGAGGGAAGCAGTTTCGATTCTTACGCGGACCGACTCGTCATCTCGGACGGCGCGACGTTCACGACGAAAGGTCGTATACTCGTCGGGTATTTTGGCGATGGCGATTTATTGGTGAAAGACGCGACGGTAAAAGTGGGAAATGTCTTGAGTGTCGGCGACTCCCGTGAGGGAGGCTGGGGCGGAAAAGGACGCGGAAACGCGGTGATCGATAACTCGACGGTCTCGATTAACGGTACTTTAACCGTCGCAAATCTGGCGGACGGCGAAATGCTCATCACGAATGGGAGTAAAGTTTCCTCCACCGCGAACCTTAATATGTCCGAAGGAAATAGCGGTTATACCTCGAAACTCACGATTCAGGAGGGTAGCTCGCTGAGTATTAACGGCGATATGCGAATTGCGCAGAATGGTGCTTCTCATGCGATGATTAACGTGAATAACGGAACGTTAAAGGGGAATAAAACTGAGGGCGGTTATTTCGAAATCGGAATGGGCGGCAACTCGCGTGGTGAAGTGTATGTCGGAAACGGCTCGACGCTTGACTTGGCGGGATATCCGAATCTAAAAGTCGGTCGAGATAACGCGACTGGTATTCTGGAAATCGTCGGTGGCGAAAATGCGGTGAAAGTCGGCGCGATGACTGTAAACAGCGCGAAAGCTGACACGCGCGTGACATTTCTTGCGGACAGCACGGGTTTCTCGACGATGAATCTTACCGGAAATGCGACGCTCAACGGGCATGTTCAGGCTGGATTGGCGAGTGGATTGGTGACGCTTGACGCAAGCAGTTTCGACCTGATGACCACGACCGGCGGAACGATTAATGCTGGAACTCTTGCCGACACGAGTGTCTGGAAAATGAGCGTTAGTGGTGACAGTAAAACGCTGAGTGCAACGCTGAATCCGACGCTGGAACTGAATGGAACTGCGTTGAATAAAGGCTGGGTTGAGTTACTGCCGGGCGAAGAATTCATCGACCGTGAAAATGTGATCGCACAGTTGGAGCTGACGGGCGTGAGTGATGTGCAGTCATTCGCGGACTGGCTTAATACGGAGAATTACCTCGGTGAAAATGCGAATGTGGACGTTACGATGACGACGGCAGAAGTACAGGATGGAAAGATCGTTCTGAAAAATATCTTCAATGAGTTAGGAAAGATGTTCCTTGCGTTCGACTTTTCGGGATATGATCTGAATGCGCAGTTACAGTCCGTCTCTTTCATTGGGGCAACGCAGGGACCCAGTAGTGACGGTAATGTGCCGGAACCGACAACGTGGGTGTTGTTGGCATTCGGTGTTTTAGGAATTGTAGGAGTGCGGAAGTGGGGAACGAGACATTCTTGTCTCATGTAGTCATTTCTAGTTTCGGGGACAGAAATGTCCCCATACCTTTACGATACTTAACACATTATAAAATTCTGCTTTTCCGTCGTTTCGTGATGCTGAAACGACTACCGGAAGGACCGCCATTCCCTGAAATTTCAAGTGGAATCAGTATACCTCCCAGTTTATGGACTTAATCACCGTTTACTTAATGGAATAGGAGAGAATTTAATGTCACGGAAAGGTTTCACGCTGGTTGAACTTCTCGTCGTCATTGCGATTATCGGTATGCTGGTCGGTCTGCTTCTTCCTGCCGTCCAGCAGGCGCGCGAGTCGGCAAGGCGGATGCAGTGTTCCAATAATCTGAAACAGATGGGAGTGGCAATTCACAACGCAATTACCGCAGATCGTGAAAAAATCCCTTTCGGCGCGTTCAACAAAAGCGTGAATAAGCTGGAAAAAGGTGCGCACAATTTCGGACTTTTCGCGCTTCTTCTTCCGTACATGGAACAGATGGCGACGTATCAGATGATTGATTTTGACGCGGGAATTAAGAGTATGGAAGGTAAGGGAAACCCTGATTCCATCGTCCGACAGCGGATTGAGTCGTATATCTGTCCCTCATACAGTGGTCTTCCGTGTGTGGAGTCGGTTAATGAAAGTTTTCGTTATGGTTATTTAATCACGTATAATGCCGTCTCGGGGGCGGAAACTCCGACGATTGATTCTTCGGGAAACCTGAGTTATACCGGTAGCGGTTCCGGCGCGAATCCGTTCGGGGCGAATACGCAGGTGTGGACGAGTAAGAATTCCGAAAATGGCGTGATTCCGAAAACGGGACTTTTCGGTTATGCGGAACAGTACACGGTCGGTTCGTGTCGCGACGGACTGAGTAACACGCTGGCGGTTGGTGAGTTCGTGCAGTGGGACGAGCCGGGAAAAATGTTTCCTGACGAGCCGGGAAACATACGTCCGTGGTCGTTCGGCGCGGATTCCAGACGTGGTTTTTACGCAGCGAAAGCGATTGTGCACCCGTTGAATGCGAAAGTTTCGCGTCCGGACGTCGGATTTAATTTCCTGCCGTTCGGGAGTCACCATTCTGGGAGCGTGTCATTCTTGCGTGGTGATGGAAGTGTCGCGTCGGTTTCTGCGAGTATTGACATGGATACTTTAAAATCGCTTGCTACTCGAAACGGAAATGAACCGGCTGTAGCGATTGAGTAAAATTTAAAAAGAAAACAGAAATCCCCTTGAATAAAAATGAAAAATAGGGTATATTAAGAATACTCAAGAATCATTGGCTGTTCAGAATGATTCAGAATACTTAAGAATCATTGGTATAAGACATCCCCCTTCCTACCTGAAAAGGAGAATAAAAGTGAAAATGAAAATGCGTTTTATGAGTATCGCGGTCAGTCTACTGGCGGTGATGGTCGTGATGATTGGAAACGTGGCGAGTGCGGTAGAATCGCCAGTCGGCGTGAAACATGTGATTCTGATCGGCTGGGATGGTTACGGTTCTGAATATGTGAACTGGGATGAAGTGCCGAATCTGAAGAAAATGAAAGAAAACGGTGCGTGGAGCCTCAAGAAACGTTCCGTTCTTCCTTCCGTCAGCGCGATTAACTGGTGTACGATGCTCATGGGTGCGGGTTCTGAAATCCATGGTTATCGGAACTGGGGAAGTGTGAAGCCGGAAATTCCGTCGGCAGTGTTGACCGAGCGTGGACGGTTCCCGGACATTTTCTATTTGGTTCACACGCAGATGCCAGAAGCGGAGACGGCTGCGACTTATACGTGGGACGCGTGCACGGCATTTATCGATTCTGAAAAAGTGACGTATAAACAGTGGATTGATCATAAATATGATGAGTTGACTGTGAAACTGATTGAATTTCTCGGACATAATCCAGTTCTCTCCTTCACGTACTACTCGGAGCCGGACATCATCGGACACGGAAAAGGGTGGGGAACGGACGAATATCATAAGACGGTGCAGGACCTTGACAAGTATCTCGGCGACGTGCTGAAATTCTTGGAGGAAAATGACCGGATGAATGATACTCTCGTGATTGTTACTTCCGACCACGGTGGACACGATAAGCGACACGGAACGGACACGCTGGTGGATATGAATACGCCAATCGTTTTCTATGGTGCGGGTGTGAAACCGGGTGAAATCAGCGATGTAATTGTGAATTACGACACGGCAGCTACGATTGCATGGGTTCTGGGACTGGAACCGCCGCAGGCGTGGCGCGGTCAGGCGATTAAGTCGGCATTTCAGGTGAAATAAGAGGAGATATCCTGATTTTAGTCTGAAATGAAGAATGATGAATATAGCCAGGGGTAAGAACCTTGGCTATTTTTAATGAAATTTGTGGACTCAGATGACATGAAATCAAGAAATTTCTTCTGAAATGGGAATTTTCTATCATTTTACTCTTGAAAATCTTATAAAACTCGTATATAATAAAAATTTGGTGTCGAAATTCAGTTTTTTATCCAGAGGAAACTCAAAACAGGAGAGCGAATCATGTCTATTTTCAGTCATTTCATGCGGAGTTGCGTTGCGCTCCTGTTTTTCGTTGTGTTTTCATGCATGACCGTGATAGCGCAAGATAAAACATTGCCGGGCATTGAGTATGATTATGGTATCGGGCTTATGCGCGATGGGAAGTTCATGGATGCGCAGGAACAGTTTCAGTCGGAATTGCGTGGTGGATTTAAAATCGCGACGGAACGGTGGCTCGACTCAATCTGTTTCGCGGCCATGCTCGGTGAATCACAGTATCACATGGGACAGTATCCTGCTGCTCTGGAGAATTATGAGACCGCGATTCGGTTGGCGATTCAGTATGCCGACTGGCTTACGCAGGTGCAGAATGTGCCGAATCCGGGGATGTTCACGGTAAAACCGGTTCCTTGGGGCGACCCGAATCCGGGACGTGGGCTGGTGCGTGTACCGGATAAGTTCTCGATTTTATTCGGTGATATTTATTATGGACAGACGTATCGGACGGGGGGTGTGGTGGCGCCACCGTCACTGAAACCGATTCGTGGAGCGGAAATTGTGCGGTGTACGATGCTCGCGATTCGCCGACGTGCGGAGTTGCTCGGCCCGATGGGAGATGGTGATGAGCTGAATGCGAAATTGCTGACGAAATTGACACAGACACAACGCGCTCTGGCGGGGACGTGGTTTCAGGCGTGGCTCGATATGGAAATCGGATTCTGTCACCTTGTGGCGGGAAAGACCGACGAGGCGACGATGGCGATTATGCGTGGTGCGACTATTAATGGAAGCGCGCATATTCTCACGCCAATTGCGTATTTGGAACTCGGAAAATTACAGCTTCGGTCGGGAAATTATGAGAAAGCGTATAATTTCTTTCTGGAAGCTGCCTCGGTTGCGTTTTATTATGAGGATGTCGAGTCGATGACGGAGGCTCTCGGGCATCTCGAGACGGCATTCTCTCTCCGAAATCCACAGATGATCTGTCCAGTACTTCTTCCGGCGGCGGAATGGGCGAGAATTAAGAAGCAGACAACGATGTATGCCACGATTCAGGCTGGTCGGGGAAACGATTTACTCCGTATGAAACAGCCACGTCCTGCGCTAGAATGTCTGGCTCTGGCGGAAAAGGCGCTCGGAAAACATTCCGCAACGCTCGGAAATATTGGCGCGAAACTGAATTTCCTCCGTGCGCGAATCGCATTTCTGGAACCGTCGCCGTCGTCGCAGCAACTAGGTACGGCCTCACTCGCGAAAGCGATGAATTTTATGCAGTTCGGCGCGGTCTGGAATTTTCATCTGAATATGGTCGATTTACGGTTACTGAATGGGCAACTCACTCCGCGAAAAGCGTTGGCGGCGTATGACCTTCTGTTACGTGAGCCGACGGCGACGGACTGGGCGCTGAAGCCGATGGAGGCGCTGGCGGTCTCCATGACGCCGAGACCTGGAACGTGGGAGAATTATTTTCTCTGCGCAATCGAGATGGAAAAGAAGGAAAACGCGCTGGAAATCTCAGAGCGCGCGCGTCGGGCGACGTATCTCCAGACACTCGATTTCGGGGGGAGAATGCACTCACTTCGGCTTCTGCTGGAAGGACCGGAAAGTGACCTTTCCGTGACGCAGAGACAGCGGAAACGGGATATTCTGATGGAATACCCCGCGTATGAGAACTGCTCGAAAAAGGTGGCAGAGTTACGCGTTTCTGTCCGAAAAATGAGTCTTCCGGTGACGCAGAAGGAAGATGCGCAGAAACTTGCTGGAATGCTGAAAGAAATCTCGGAACTGTCGCGGATGCAGGAATTTCTGTTGACGGCGATGGTTCTCGACAGTCGTGTAATTGACATCGTGTTCCCGAAAGTACGGACGTGTAAGGAGATTCAGGAATCGTTACCGAAAGGGGAAGCGATGCTGGTTTATTATGCGGCGCGGAATCAGCTGTTTATGTTCCTGATGAATAATGAACGGCTCGCGATGTGGAAAATCGTCGATTCTGGCGCGGGTGCGGGTGGCTCGAAAAAGAATAAGGCGGGGAACTTGCTGACGTCTCTGCAGTTGAATACCGCGTCGCTCCTGAAAGAAATCGGGTTGGGTTCTGGTGTGGTGAAGGCGGAAACGCTGAAAGAAGATGAATGGAAGAAGGTCTCACAGCGTGTCATGGCAGACTTGACGAAAAACTCACAGGCGAATTTCGCGAGTGCGGACTTTACGTCGCTGGTGATTGTGCCGGACCGTTTCGCGTGGTATATTCCGTTCGAAACGCTCCAGATTCAGACGGCGAAAGGCCCGCGACCGACCATTTCTCAATTCGCGATTCGATACGCGCCGATGGCGTCGCTCGGAACACCGTGGAAGGCTCTCCAGTTACCGTGCTCACCGTACTCGCTGATTGTGGCAGGTGAAAAGGGAGCAGGGCAGAAAGGCGGACTGGGTGAAAAAACGCTCCGGACACTGGAGAAACCGTTGGAAAGACCGGTGGTGTTCGAGCCGAAAAGTTTCGGTGGTGTGGCTCCCGGTTCGGCTGGGACGGAATCGGCGATTTTTGCGACAGAATTCGATAAGATGCTCATTTTCGCGGACTTGAAAAATGATGAGACGGCAGCGTATAACATTTTCCCACTCGCGCTTGATTACGGAATGAAAAACGGGACACTCGGACACTGGTTCTATCTTCCGTACGGTGCGCCTCGGTTGGTGATTCTGTCGGGAATGCACACGCAGTGTGAGGGATTGGCGAAAAAGTCGAAACGGAAATCCTCTGCGACGGCGAAAACTCCGGTAGCCGTGCCGGGGCAAGAGCTTTTCCTCACGAGTATGGCGTTTCTCGCGAACGGGTCGGACACGGTGATTTTACCGCGTTGGCGACTTGAGGGAAATTCGCCGGCAGTGCTCTCTGCGTTATTTTTAGCGCAACTTGAAAAGAGTGAGACCGCGTCAGAAGCGTGGAGAAAGGCGGTTCTGCGTTTCGCGGGGGAAGAAATTTCGATTACGTCGGAACCGAGAATCGGAAAGAGCGACGAAATTGAGCGTGTTTCCGCCACTCACCCATTTTTCTGGGCGGGGAATCTGCTTATCGACAGTGGTTCTGGCTCATTACGGACGAAAGAGCGTCTTTCGCTGGCGATCGACGGAGAAGTCGCGGAAATTCCGGAAGATGGCGCTAGAGATGACGTGGAAGATGACACGGAAGAGGAAGCTGGAATTTCAGAAGATGAGAACGTGGATGACACGGAAGACACAGATGATGTCGAAGACGCGGAAGAAGTAGATGATGCAGATTCAGAAGAGGAATCTGGCACGAAAAAGGTGAAAAATTCGGAAAGTACGCAGAAGAACGGAACTGATACGGGACGCAGTAACGGTCGGTTGGCACCTCTTCCGCCGATGGGTGGCAGTGGGAATGTTACGCCGTTGGAGTAATTTTACGTGTTCACCGTGTGTTCACTATTGACAGATAAGAATTTTCGGGTATACTTGACATTCGATTTAATGAGAAATGCAGTCAGGTTTTCCCTGAATTCGAAAAATGGTAAAATTTATGAAATTGACATGTTCAATTGCGATGGCGACCTATAACGGTGAGAGATTCCTTCAGGAACAGTTGGATTCTCTTGCCATTCAGAGTGTTTTGCCGGATGAACTTGTGGTGTGTGACGACGCCTCTACGGATGAAACGATCCGTATATTACGAGCGTTCGCGGAAACTGCTCCATTTCCGGTTCGAATCGTGGAAAATCAAGAAAATATTGGTGTTTTCAGAAATTTTGAATTGGTTACGAAGTTGTGCGAGAAGGATATCATCCTTTTTTGTGATCAAGATGATGTATGGCATCCTGAAAAAATAGAAAAGGTCATGTTCGTTTTTGAGGCGGAACCGGAAGTTGGGCTGGTACTCCATGATTTAGAGGATGTGGACCAGAATCTGAATCCGTTGCCGGCAAGTTACGGAGCGTGGCGGATTTTTAATACGGGAATGAATATTTCCGATTTTCCGATGGCGTTTCAGAAGGAAGCGATTCTTCCTGTGTTGCGTAATTCCTTAGGTAGTTGGCATGGTTGCGCGATGGCGTATCGACGGAAGTGGACATCAATTTTGTTGCCGTTCGTGGGGTATCATGACCGTTGGATTCTCAATTTTTTGCCCTGTTTTACTAGAAGCCGATTTTTGTCGGAGAAATTGATTTACTATCGGCATCATAGTAATAACGTGACGGCGCCTATTATGGGAGCTGTAAAAAAGGTGAAGAATTCTCGTAAATCCTTTTTCCGTTTCATTCCTCGCTGGTGGCGTTCTATTAAAAAACGGATTGGGTTATACCGAGTACCGAAAGAAAAGGAATCGGCCGAATTGATATATGTTCGACAGGTGATTTTGGAACGTATTCGGACGCAAAATATGAATATTTCCAATCAGGAAGTTGTTCAGTATTATCAGCAGTATATTTTATAGTATAGTATGTCAATTACGTATGAAATTTCAGGAAAGGACGGTCCTTTCGGTAGCCGTTTCTGTGACGCGAAACGACGGAAAAATGGGATTTTTAAGTGAGGTCGGCATAAATTTTTTCATGGGGATGATAGGTATGAAAATTAATATCGCTTTTGCTTCCGATAATGGTTATGTACAACATATGGGATGTTGTATCGCGTCGATTTTAGCTAATTCGCGAGCGGAAGAACAGTTACATTTTTATATTCTTGATGGGGGAATTTCCGAAGAAAATAAAAATCGGGTGGAAAAACTCAGGCAGATTTCACCATGTGAAATAGAATGGTTGAAACCAGACATGAATCTTTTGAAAGGGTGTCCGATTATATCACATTTTTCTATTAATACATACTTACGTTTATTACTGCCGGAGATGTTGCCGAATGTGGATCGGCTTATATATATGGACTGTGATATGATAGTGACATCGTCGCTGGCTGAATTGTGGACGACGGACCTGCAAGGACGTAGTTTAGGAGTGGTTTCTGAATTTCTGGAATATACTCAGGATGAGAATTATCAGAGATATAAAAGAGATTTAAATTATGAAGTCACATTTAATGCCGGAATGTTATTAATGGATATGACCCGGTTGCACGAAAGCCAGAAGTTTCGGACGGCGCTTCAGTGGACGATTGAGAATGCAGAACGAATTGCATGTGCGGACCAAGATGCGTTAAATACGGTATTCGCGGATGATTGTCTCTATTTACCGTTTCGGTGGAATATTCAGATTCGGCCGCAGTACGTTATGAAATGTCTGCCATTCGTGAAGGATGAAGAGGTGAAACGGACGCTGGCGGAATCCGTGGGAATTATTCATTATCTTTCTGGTGAGAAACCGTGGCATTATTTATATTATGAGCCACAGCGCGGGTTTTACTGGAAGTATCTTCAGTTGACGGAGTGGAAAGATTATCGTCCTGAACGGCCGAAATTTAAACAGCGGCTGAAGTATTTTAAGAGTACGAATCCGTATTATCAAGCTTATCGGCGGTTTCGGCTTCGCGTTAAGAGATATTTTTTTCCAGAAAAGAAGAATGCGTAAGAATCGTGGAGATTTCGTATGACAGCGCCTAAAGTTTCCGTAATTATTCCTGTTTATAATGCGCAGGACTATCTGCGTGAGTGTCTTGATTCCGTGGTGAACCAGACTGTACGTGATATGGAAATTATATGCGTAAATGACGGTTCCACAGATGGTTCTGGAACGATTTTAGAAGAATATGCAACGCGAGACTCGCGGTTCATCGTCGTTTCTCAGGAAAATGCGGGACTTTCCGCTACTCGGAATCGGGGACTGGAGCTGGCACGGGGAGAATTCGTTTCATTTTTGGATTCGGACGATTTTTTTGAGCGTGACATGCTAGAAAAAACGTTGTGGATACTGGAAAATCCGGAAATCGATGTGGTTCTTTTCTTTTTTCAGAAATTTGGGAAAGATTACCGGACGCCGAAAAAGAAGTGTTTACCGTGTGTAAAGCCGATTTATGAGGAAATGTGGGAGAAACTGAATGTCATTGCGTCGATGTTCGGAGTCGTCTGGAATCAGGTGTATCGGCGTGAATTTTTGGAAAAATACCAGATTCGATTTCTGGAAGGGTGTCTATATGAAGATACTCACTTCTCGGCGAAATGTGCATATTACAGTCGGAAACTGGCGGTTCTTCCAGAAGTTTTGTGTCATTATCGGATAGGAAGCGGATTTTCGACCGGGACGAAACGGTGTGTATCGTTGCGTCGATTACCGGAAACGTATCGGCGGTTACTGGATGATTTTCAGAAGTGCGTGTTTCCTGAGGAACTGATTGAATATTTTCGCGGACGGTATTATAATAGTCTCCGTCGGGTGTATCGGAAAGCATTTTCGTCGGAAGAGAGGCCGAAATTTCGTGAGGAGTTACTTGCGGAGTTAACAGAATTTGACTGGAAGCAGATTGGGGGAGAAAATCGGTTTTTACCTGTGAAAACGCGGTGTTTCTTCTTCTGGCTGAAGGGAAAACCGACGCGGGCAGTTGGGGAACTTCTAAAGTCGCTGTGGAGGAAAAGTTGGACGCTGGAAATGATGGTTCAGCGCGAAAAATTTAGAAAACGAGAAATGTAGAAAACCGCGAAATGGAGAAAGCCGGGACGCAGATTTCACGGAAGGAGTTTAGAATCGTGAAAGAGACATGTTCTGTCGCGCTGATAACGTATAATGGGGAGAAATATCTCGCGCGGCAGTTGGAGACGCTTACGGCACAGACACGGTTGCCGGACGAGTTAGTCGTATGTGATGATGGCTCGACGGATAAAACGGTGGAAATTCTGGAGAATTTCGCGGAAAAATCGCCGTTTCCTGTCAGGATTTATCGGAATACGGAGAATTTAGGATATAGTCGGAATTTTCATAAGGTATTTTTTCTGTGTGAGAAGGAAATAACGTTTTTTTGTGATCAGGATGACGTGTGGCTTCCGGAGAAAATTGCGTCGGCGATGAAAATTTTTGAGGAAGAATCGGACGTTGGTCTGGTTCTGATGACGGATTTACGGGTGGATAAGGATGAAAAACCGTTGCCGTTCAGTAATCGTTTTGGGCGTTTTCAGTCGGCGTTGGAGGCGGAAAATGGATTTCAGACGCTCCTGAGACATTCTGCGTTAGGGTGGGCGGCGCATAATATGGCCTGTCGCACGTGCTGGCGGGAGGTGGCTTTCCCGGAAATTCCGACACGGGAACAGGTTTTTGACCTCTGGCTTTATCATGTTTTGGGGGCAGTATGTGACGTACGCGTGATTCTGGAACCGTCCGTGTGGTTTCGGCGACATGGGGAGAATGTAACGTCACAGTCGCGGAATGTGAAAAATCCACTGGTGCTGTTGCGGAATTCGATTCGGAAGCATTACTCGATTGAACGGCTGTGGCAGAAATACCGTTTCGAGAGACAGTTGGTAGAACTTCTGCGTGGAATGAAAGAAGTACGTTATCCTGAAGTCGCGGAGTTTTATGAACGACTGACGACGCATCTGAAGAAACGTGTGGACGTGCGGACACAGTGGCTGTCACGGTTCTGGCTCATTCCGCGTGAGTATTTTAATGGGAATTATGGCCGATTCGCACGTGGTTTTCGAGATGCGTTGACGGATTTTATCGTGTGGCCGCAGAAGTTGCCGAAATAGGGAAATTAATTCAGAGCAGGAGGCGAAAAGATGATAGATTGTTATGTCATCAATTTAGACCGGAGCCTGGACCGGTGGCGGCATATTGAGACGGATTTTGCTGGATTGGCGGTGCGTCTGATTCGCGTGTCGGCTGTAGATGCGTCACAGAAGCCGGAATTGTGGAGCTCGGGATTTTATCGATCTTTCTGGTTTCGTGTCCATCTCGGACGGTCAGCGACTGCAGGGGAACTCGGATGTTATAGCAGCCATCTGAAAGTGTTGCGGATGTTTCTCGATTCCGGAGCTGAAAGAGCGTTAATCTGTGAAGATGATGTGGTTCCAGAACGGAATCTGGTGGAGATTCTGGAAGAAGTGGAAAAATATGCGGAATACTGGAATCTGCTTCGGTTGGCGATGTGCCGAAAACGGGGATTTCACGCACTCGCTGACCTTCCGTCGGGACAGACGCTGGGGGTGAATATCAGCGGTTTCGCGTATGCGCCAGCGTATCTAATTGATCGAAAAGGGGCGGAATTTCTGCTGAAAAATGCGTCGCGGATGAGCCTACCGTGGGATTTAATGGTGTATCGTGGTTGGGGCGGAATGTCGGAAATGAGTCTCGTGCCGGGACCGTTTCAGCTGGGGGAAACATCTTATGAAACGACGATTGTGGGACAGAAACACACGCCGATTTCACCATTTATGCCGACTTTTGTAGCATATCGACTCTGGGCACGTGCGCGTCGGTACACGATTCAGTGGTGGCGGCTGGGGAAGTTGTGGAAGAAGGTACGGAATATAAAAGAGTAGGTTAAATCCGATGAAAAACATCCCAATTGTCGTCATTCATAAAGGAAATCCAGAGTACCTTGCGCTCTGTTTACGTCAGATTCGGCATTTTAACCCGGATTCACGAATTATTCTGCTCGGAGACACGAGTAACAGGCATTTTGTCGCGGAAGGTGTGGAGCATTTCGATGTGGACATGCCGGAACTGGGGGAGGAGGTCGGTGTTTTTCGGGAATTGTATCAGCATTGCAGCTCGTTGCCGTTCGAGTTCGAGCGATTTTGTATTGAGCGTTGGTTCATTCTGCGGAATCTCATGCGTCAGGAAAACTGGGACGCGTGTCTTCATCTTGATTCAGATGTGCTGATTTTCTGCGATGTAGACGCGGAAACGAGGCGGTTTTCGGATTATGCTATGACATTCGCGCACTGGGATGAGCGCCGGAATCTGATTCATACGAATTTTATTAACTCGCGTGTTGCGTTGGAGTCGTTCTGTGATTACGTTTTGGAAGCGTATCGGTCGCCGGAAAAACTGGAGACGTTGAAGGAGCTGTATCGGAAAGGGAAACCGAAAAAAAACGGAAGAAAAGACGGAAAACCGGCTAAAAAACCTGCGCGATACTGGATTTCGGATATGTCGCTGATGTATGCGTGGAGCCAGAGTGCGGGACTTCCGTTCTGTTTTCTGGAGGATTTTCATGATGAAGGAATCTGTTTCGACGCGCGGATTAATTTCGTGAGTGAATTTCAGACATTTCATCTTCTGCCGGGGATTATTCGGCCATATAAACGAATCATTTTTCGGGACGGTGTGCCGTGGGGAATGCTGAAAGATGGAACACCAGTAGTTTTTAAGAGTTTACATCATTACGGTTATTATAAGTGCATGATGCCATTTCACGCGGAGGGAAAACATCCGAAATGGCGGATTCTGGCACGACTTCTGAAGGTGAAGGTTACTAACACGTGGCGGAAATTGAGAAAGAAAAAATGAGAAATGAAAAAAATAACGCCTCCCCCTACAGCTCCCCTA
>JAUNAI010000359.1 GCA_030527705.1 Planctomycetia bacterium
TCTCCGGTTGGTGTTCCGCTACCTTTTCCGGTGAGGTTTCTGGTTTTTTTTCCGCCACACTCTGCTCGGAGCGTCAGAAGCGGGTGTCGCTCACAGAGTGCGTGAAATGCGGAACGTAACGCGGATTCCTCGAGCATTCCAGTAAAATGCAGTAACCGAATTGAGTCCATCGGGTACGCCGTACTGTCATCCAGTAACATATATTCTTCAATCGTCGTAAATGGTAGGTGAAAATTGTTGTCGCTATTCATATTTATTTCTTCATTTCTTTTTTTCAGGGTGGATGTTAAAAAACAGGGTGTATAAAACCGGGACGATGAAGAGAGTGAGTACCGTGGCGAAAATCAATCCGAACATCATTGCGACAGCCATCGCGTCGAACATCGGGTCTCGGAGTAACGGAATCATACCCACGACGACCGTCGTCGCCGCGACCACAACCGGACGCATACGCTCAACGGACGCGTCGAGAACTGCCTGAAACCGCGACTTTTCTTTCGTGAGTTCCTCATCAATCTGGTCCATGAGAACCACGCCATTACGGATAATCATACCTAAGAGCGACATAACCCCCAGCAGTGCCATGAACCCGAACGGTTTATTTAGCAGGAGTAACCCTGTCGTGATTCCAATCATCGCTAGCGGAACCGTCAGAACGATAATTAATGGTTGTCGTAAATCGTCAAACAGAATCACTACGATGATAAGCATCATTAGACACGAAATCGGTAACCATGCTAGCACGTCATGCGTCGATTCCTGCGACTTATCATACTGTCCGCCCCATGTGAATGAATAACCATCAGGGAGGTTAATCGCCTCAATTCCCGGCCGTACGTCTTTCATCAGGTTCATCCATGACTTTCCGTATGCGTCTGCACCAACTACGACTGCCGGATGACTGTCATACCGATAAATCACCGCATCTTCCCAGACGTACTCCAGCTCTGAAACCAGTTCTCCCAACGGTGTAGTTCCCGGCATTCCGCCCCATATCTGGAGGTTTTCCGCATTGGCGATGTCGTCCCGTTCTTCCTCTGTTCCGCGAATCACTACCGGAATATTCTTTTCATTCTCTGAAAAAACACCGACCGGAACTCCACTCGTCTCACTCGCCAACGACATAAGTACGTTCGTCCGCGACAGTCCAGCACGCTGCCCCTTATTCTGTGAGTATTTCGGCGCAAGCGTGAGTGTTTTCTGTTGCCAATTATTATGGACATCCTGTGCGTACGGCGATTCGCGCAGAATTTTTTCCGCCTGTAACGCTAACTGATGTAATACACGTGGGTCCGGCCCACTGAAACGGGCTTCCACCTCATGTGGCGTTGGCGTCCCCATCGCGAAACGTTGTACGCGCACCTGTGCCTGCGGGAAATGTTCTTTCATCCACAGTTTCACGGGTTCTAAAAGCATGTCTACATCCTCGACACGGTCCACATTTACCACGATATGCCCATAATTAGCGTGTGGGAATTCCGGCTCATACGGCAAATAAAACCGTGGCGGTCCCGCTCCGATAAATGACGCGAATGATGTAATCCCTCGGTCCTCTTTCTGACACTCCAGTAGATATGCTTCTGCAACCTTCATATCTTCCGCGACCGTCCCAATCGCCGTCCCATTCGGAAACCAGAAGTCGATCCAGAACTGTGTCCGACGTGCTCGTGGGAAGAAATTCTGGTCTACATGCCGAAACTCGACCGTGGCGACTCCACATGCCAGCAGAATACCTACCAGCGCGACTGTCCTATGCCGGAGCGTCCAGTCCAACGCATGGCGATACGCGCGGTAAACGGGTCCTGCATGAGGGTCTTTCCCCGACTCGTCCGGCTTCACATTCACGAATAAGTGATACACCACCGGCGTCTGTAGCATGGCCACGAGCCAGCTGATTCCGAGTGAAATTGCAACGACCAGAAACAGCGAGGAACAGTATTCCCCCACATTCGTTGGTGTCAGATAAATCGGTAAAAATGCGAGAGCTCCGACCACTGTCGCTCCGAGAAGCTGATAAGCAGCACGTCTGGCACCCTCGACGCACGCACTCGTCCGGTCCATTCCACGTTGCATACGTACGATGATTAAGTCACCAACCACGACCGCGTCATCTACCAGAATCCCGAGCGCGATAATGAACGCTCCGAGAGAAATACGCTGTAACACAATTCCCATCGGCTCCAGAACGCACATCGTCGCGAGAATTACGATTAACAGACTACTTGTAATCAGTAATCCACTCCGCCAACCCATCGAGACCATCACGACAATCGTTACGATAATAACCGCTTCACGCAGATTTTTAATGAACAGCTGAACCGCCTCATTCACGTCGTCTGGCTGAAACGTGACTTCTGCCAACTCATATCCAGCCGGGAAAGTCGCCATGACACGATCTGCACACTCCTTCACTTCTTCACCGAGCCGGACTACGTTTCCATTCGGACGCGGAGAGACGGCGATCGCGATGGTATTTTTCCCGTTAAACCGACAGATTTTAGAGGGTGGGTCTTTCTGAACACGACGAATTGTCGCTATATCTCGTAACCTAATCTGTTGCTGACTCCCCGAGGTTTCTGTCCCTGAGGCGTGTCCTACATGTTTCTGAAGTAGACCTGTGGCGATATTTCCGTGAACCAGATTATTCGACGTTCCCTGCGCCTGATTTAAAAGCGACTGGGCTGTCGAGCTCACGATGACTAGGTCGCCGATTTCCTCAATACTCTGAAACTTCCCGGACGGCGTCAGTCGAATCGCTTCCCCCTCAAAATTCATTTCACCAGCATTCATCGTCAGATTCTGCGTCGCAAGCGCAGCGAAAATAAATGATGGCGGAATGGAAAGTTGCATCATTTTTGACTGGGAAATTTCGATTTCTATCTGCTCGTCGGGTATTCCCCAGAGTTCCACACGGCCCACCTCACTAAGTAGGCTGAATTCCCGCTGTAAATCCTTCGCGCGGTCAATCTGCTCTGCCGGTGAGAATCCTTCCCCCGTTAGAGCCAGAACGATTCCATAAACCTGTCCGAAATCGTCTTTCACAATCGGTGCGAGAGCTTCTGGCGGCAGTTCCTGCCGAATTTCTGACAATTTATTTCGTAAGTCCGTCCATGCTGCTGGCATTTCCGTTCCTGGTACACTCTGTTTTAGGTCCACATAAATCAGCGAGATTCCCGGCCATGAATAAGAACGGAGTCGGTCAATGTTTTTCAGGCGGCGGCAGGTTCTTTCCACGAGGTCCGTCACGTTTTCCTCTACCTCACGTGCGCTGGCTCCAGGATACACCGTCACGACGAGGCCCGTTTTTAGCGTAAATTCCGGGTCTTCAAGCCGTCCGATGGTGAAATACGTATAAATCCCTCCGAGAACCAAAATGGAAACGATAAACCCGACCACTAGCCGATGATGAACCGCATAATTTGGTAACATGGAATCTCTCCAAAATAAAATACCCGAAACTTCTATATCCGATAAAAACAGACTCGGTTAAAATACACACATAAAATTTCCCATGCATTTCACGGCTGTGGGATTAAAATCAA
>JAUNAI010000360.1 GCA_030527705.1 Planctomycetia bacterium
GGAAGGCATAACGGAAACTGTAACTCCGGTTTTCAGTGCTGGTGAAACTCTCATGTACGGTACTGTGGGTGGTGAAAGTCCGATCAATGTTGGTGGTCGCGCTACGATTGAGTTGGCAGACTTCGACAGTAATGGGACGATGGATTTACTCGTCGGCGCATTGGACGGAACGATTCATGTCTTCTATAATTCGGAGGAATCCGGTGTTCCGCAACTGACTTCCACGCAGGTTCTTCAAACGGCAGAAGGTGAGAATGTCGCGGTTTCTACGGGACGCTCTACTCCGGTTTGGATGGACTTCAACGGTGATGGATTAATGGACATTGTAAGCGGAAATACCGCAGGACAAGTTGTTTACTGGCAGAATATCGGATCGAGAACGACGCCGAAATTTGCGCAGGAGACCTACGTTCTCTCCGGTACGGACCTGCTCGATTTCGACGGTGACGTTCGCACGCGAATTGATGTCGCTGATTATGATGGTGACGGAATCCCAGACATCGTCGCAGGAGTGGCGGACGGAAATGTTTATCTGTTCCGTGGCTCGGAGAATAAACCGTTCAGTAATGAAGGGGAAAGTGGACAGAATTTTGAGTATTCTTTCGGCTGGAGTCCGGTACATGTTTTAACAGACTTGACGACCGTTCTCACTACGAGTAAAAATACTTATGACACAGCCGAAAATATCACCATTCCAAAATCTGCCAATAAAATTACCGACTGGGATGCGTTCTACGTCGAGTTGTGGAAGGAATCCACGTCCCTCTTGGAGGCAGGCAAGTCGGAAATCGTAACAATTATATATGATGCAACTTTATTTACATTCGATGAAAATGATAATGATTATGGCGGAATTTACACACTGAATGGTATTTCCGCAGAAATAGTTACTCACAAAACCGAAAACGGTCAGGGAACGCTCACGATACGTTTAACCGTCGGTGAATCCGACTTCTCAGTAAATGGCCAACATGCCTTCTGGGGAGCAGTACACTTCATTCCCGTACCAAATCTCGATACTGGAATGATATTTGGTAAAGACGTACAGGCTTTAGTAACCAATACTGTTCAGAGTGCTGCGACAGTGGTAACGAAAATGCCTTACGATTTACACTCAGATGGCGAAATTGACATCATCGACCTCGTCGATTTCGCACGTCAATATGGGAAAAAATGGGAAACGGATCGATTGCCTGCTGACTTTAATAATAATGGAGAAGTCGAAATCCTTGATCTGGTGCTTTTCGCCAGAAATTACGGTATTTCCAAAAATAGTGACCGTGTTATTCAGCTCCCTGAGACGAACTCACAATTACAGCCAATCCCACGGATGGATACTGTTCCGCAATCGACAGAGGCAGTCCAAGACGCGTTATTCGAAAACTTGGAAGATATAACTGAGGATAAGAATGAAACTTCTCTTACATCGGTTTCTAATTCTAACAGTGAATTGGAAACCACACAACTCTCTCCAGAGGAGGTAGATGCTTTCTTCGCGATGGATTCAGAATCGTTGCAGTCAGATTTCTCTGCGACTTCTACGTCCTTTATAAATCCTGTAACTCCAGCATCTTCCATAAAAACGACGAGTTCTGTTATTCATGCCACGAGTACGACTAGCAGAAATTTTGGGCCAGAAAAGAACTTTAAGAAAGAGTGGTTCTGGTTCGAGGAAGAATGATGCTTGGAATATCCTCTGAGGAAATGTGAATCCATATTTCCTCAGAAAACACCCATTTAAGGGAGGCGACACATCTTGTATCGCCTCCCTTTTCATATTTACAGAACGATTTTACTTCGCCTTCTTCGACTGTTCAGAATAATAAACCATCACCCTATCCATAAATACCGGGCAGAAGAAATTCAGGCGGTGCATGATTTTTCCAAGATAAAATGGAATAATGGAGTGTTTTCCCTTACGGACCGCTTTCAGAATCTCCCCGGCGACATATTTTGCGGTTACTCGCCGATGATGAGGCCATGTCGGTTCTCCCGTGTTTTCAATGTAATCGGTAAAGAAACCCGTCTCCGTCGAGCCAGGACAGACAACGAGAATTTCGATTCCATAACGGTGCAACTCCGTCCGGAGCGACTCACTAAAAACACGCAGTCCAGCTTTCGCAGCGCAGTATTCACTATAATGCGTCACACCACGGATTCCGACAATCGAGCTGAGGTTCACAATCATCGGCGGAATACCCGTAAACTGAAGCTCCGACGCGCATTTTCGAAGACTTTCTGGCAAGCAGTCTTTCTGAACCTCCTCGTGACCCTTCCACGGTTTCATCAGCGGGATTATCAAGCGAGTAAGTTCCACAGGCGCAATCAAATTCAGATCCATCACGCGCTGAAAACGTTCCGGAGTGTTTTCCTCGAATAACCCCGTCGCTGCTGCACCCGCGTTATTAATAAGAATGTCTACACCACCGAAAGCCGACAGACACCGTGCGACAATCGCCTCACGGACTTCCTGAGAGGTCACGTCACCTGATACAATTTCAACGCACGCAGTCTTTCCAGCAGGCATTTCTTGCTGAATCTGTTCCCGAAGTGCCTCAAGACGCTCAGTTCGACGCGCGCTAATCACGATTTTCGCCCCGACTTGAGACGCTTGAAGCGCCAATTCACGTCCAATTCCGCTACTTGCTCCCGTAATAATGATTCGGGCATTCTGAAGTGTTCTTTTCATATTTTGATTTTTGCGTATCTAAAATATCCGTTAAAACCGCCTCTGGTTACAAAATACACCACCGATATACTACCGTGCCAGTTTCAGGTTCATAAATCACTTCCCACACGAAGGAATCACGCTCGGCATTGAGTCGAATTATATTGTTAAACGAGTAACTTTCCCATTTTCCTTCTGAAATTGGTCGCTCCTCAGTATAGATTGGAAATTCATCCCGTTTCCAATTCAACGGCTCGTCATTCCAGCTTTTCGGCAACTCGTCCGACTCCGTCCACGCCCGGAATTCCGGCTCGGAAAGCTGAAACCAGAATCCATGTGAACTGGGAGTGTCGTAATAGGTAATATCTTTCGCCGTCTCGGGTAACGAAATCGGAATGCAACGTTTTCTCATGACTTCCGCATATTCCGCATACGAGACCTTATAAAGCCGTAATGGCGGCGAGAGCGTTTCTAGAGAATAGATCGTTCCGCCGATAAAAAGTGCAAAAAACAGGAAAAATTCCCACCAACCACGCAGTTTTCGGCAGATCAGCCACATAACCAATGCCATAATTATCGACAATCCAACAACGCCTATCGGACTCCATCGACTCCACGTCAGTAAAATCGTCGCTCCCTGACACAGGAAAAACGTACCGAATAGCAGGAGAAATGCTCGGAAACCATGACGGAAAATGTTCCATAAACGGTTCCAGAAATCGGTTTTCATGGGTACCTCTAACCTGCAAATTTCATATCTAACAGATTTTACGGAAACCAGTGGTTTTAGATCTCCCTCTGTTTCCATAAACTTTCACAGATTTTAAATAAATATGACCATTTAAAATCTGCAAAATCCATCTATTCTAT
>JAUNAI010000361.1 GCA_030527705.1 Planctomycetia bacterium
ATTCTTCATCCCAGTCATCGGGCTCCGAACCTGACTCATAATCGGAATCTGATTCAGAATCTAAATCGGAATCATTTTCATCTGGATAATCGCCGACATTTTCGATAATTCGATCTTCATCGTCGGCCAGATTCTGAATATCATCTAAATCATCACGAAAACCACGACTCAGGTTTTCTTCCGCAATTCGCATAGCGCGTCCGCGTTCCGCTTCTGCCTGAAGTGCGTCTTCCTGTTCCTTATCCCACTCGGCCTTCATCTTAAGCCAGTCGTCTTTCGAGAGTAACACATCTCGCGGTTTCGTGTAACCATTGAACGCGCCGACAATTTTATCTTCTTCCATGAAGTCGATTAAGCGCGCCGCGCGACCGTAGCCGATGCCGAGCATACGCTGAAGGAGAGAAATTGAGCCACGACGCTCATTAACGATAATCTCGATTGCCGAAACGTACAGTTCATCTTTCGCCGCCCATTCCGCGATTTTTCCACTTCCTGCACCGGCAAGATGCTGCGTGATTTCCTCCTCGAACTGCGGCTCTTCCGTCGAAATACTGTCTACTACACGATTAATTTCATCGTCGCTCAGATACGTCCCCTGCGCACGGATTAAGTTACTCGTCCCCGGCAGGAGAAACAGCATGTCACCGTGTCCGAGAAGACGGTCCGCTCCGTTTTCATCCAGAACGACACGCGAGTCATTCTTACTCGACACTTGGAATGCGATTCGGGCAGGCAGGTTGGACTTAATTAGACTCGTGATAACCGTCACGATTGGCTTCTGCGTCGCGAGAATCAGGTGAATTCCTACCGCACGGCTTTTCTGCGCCAGTCGGATAATATGTGACTCAACCTCTTTCGGTGCCGTCATCATCATGTCTGCCATTTCGTCCACCACAATGACGATAAACGGCATGTTTTCCGGCATTTTCTCCGTCGCTTTCGGTTTCGCACGCCGCACTTTCGTCTCGTACGGCAACTTATTATAATCGCTGATGTACCGCACTCGCGCACGCGACAGCCAGAGATAACGTTCCTCCATTTTCGCAACAGCCCACGCGAGAATCTCTTCCGCCTTTTTCATGTCGGTAACAACCGGATTCATTAAATGCGGAATGGTCCCGTATTGGCTCATTTCGACCATTTTCGGGTCAATCATCAACATACGCACATTTTCTGGGTCGCGCGTCATGATAATCGACGTAATAATCGAGTTCAGACAGACACTTTTTCCCGTTCCCGTCCGTCCCGCAATCAAGAGATGCGGCATCGTCGCCAAGTCCGCCACAAGTGGTTTTCCCGCCACATCTTTTCCAAGAAACATCGGAATCCGCAACTTCTCATACGTTCCCGCCAGCTGTTCAATCACTTCACGGAGACGGACGAGCTGTTTTTTCACATTCGGAATTTCGATTCCGACCAGATTCTGCCGACCGAGTAACGGATATACAATACGTACATTGGAAACGCCTAATTTCACCGCCAAGTCATCCGCAAGACTCGCGATTTTCGCCACTCGCAGCCCCTTTTCCGGTTCCACCTGATACTGTGTAATCGTCGGACCAAGCTGAATATCACGGACGTAAACCTTAAATCCATATTCCTGAATAATCCCTTCCAGAACGTGTGCACGTTCTTTCGCCTGCTCATAATATTCCGTATAATCGACATCTTCTGAATCGTCCAAAAGCTCAACGGACGGGAAAACGTACGGTTCCTTATCCTTTCCATGTTCCTCTACAAGATTCAATTCCGAATCGGCATCACCCTCACCCTGAATCACGGAATTCTGCGCGTCACCTGCTTTTCCAGACGTCGGTATCAGTGCTTCCGGCCCACTCACACCCAAGTGCATCGGCGTCGATTCCGGTAAGTGAATGGAAATTTCTCGAGCTCCTTCCACCTGCGTATTTTTCCCACCATTCAGCGAGCGAATCGGACGACGCGACGAATTTTCGCCACCGATTTCATATCCATCTACAGCCTCTTCTATATTCCGGACTTTCCTACCATTTTTCTCATTTTCATTTTCATTCTCGTTTCCATTTTCCTCAGAAACAGTTTCCACACTATCTTCTGTTTCTGTACCTATCTCGGAAGAATGATGACTGTGACTTCCCACATTACCTGTTTTCTCGGTATCTCCAGCACCGTTTACCCCACCAGCACCGTTCATCCCGCCAGAGCAACTCACGCCACTCGTAGAATCACCGTTCCCAGTATTCGGACAGTCCATACCTTCCGTAATATGTGGTAAATCGCCATCTAAATCATTCACAATCGTGCTGGAAACGCGGATTTCATCGGTACTCGTTCTCCAGTCACGCCGTCCATGATGAATCGTCATCGGTCGGTGATACATACGATTCCAGCCAGACCGCCGCACGAAAAACCACCGCACCCACGGAAGGATTTTTCGTAACGTTTTCGGTTTTTGGCGTCGACAGAAATCGCGGAAAATATATGGAATCACGAAATCGCTATACATTAAAAGCCCCACAGTTCCCATCATCAGAATACATATATACGCCAGAAAAAGGCCGGCACTTGCGAAAAAAGCTCCCCAAGCGGTTCCGAAAACACCACCGTGACTGTAAAGCAGATGAGTTGAATAGACTGGAGAAAAACCACTTTCACCATAAAGCGGATTCGGAGTCGGGTAATTATTACTGAATAAAACCGTAATAAATGCGCATGTCGCAATCTGTAAAATAAGAGCGCCAATAAAACGGGTTTTATACCACTCCGAGTGAATACCGAAAAGGAAGCGAAGAAGCTGTAATCCGAAAATGAACAGGGTTAAGTAAACCCCATAACCGAAAAGTTCATAAAATCTCGCAGCCCACCACGCACCATAGGCACCGCAAAAATTCGTCGGTTCCACATTCGGCCATATTACGAAATTAGAATGATCCGCCGGATTAAAGGAGAGGATACTTAATAAAAAAAACAGATATAATGCCACCGCAAGTAGCTGATAAATCGTCGTTTTTACGCGATAATACGTCCGGTATTTCATGATGTCATATTCCCTTATTATTCACAATTTCCTTTTTCGTTCAAAAACTTAAAAATCCGTTCTGCCGCGTTTCGTGCAGCGCCAGGCCGTGCGACTTCCGCATTTAAAGCCTCCAGCCGCCTCACACATTCTGCACGGACCGCTTCATGATTCAGCCACCGTAGTAAATCTGTCGCAATCCACGTACTTCGGTCTTTCCACGTAAGATATTCTGGAAAAATCACAGACTGCGCGTCCTCTGAGTCCGGCCGATATTCTGGATTTAAATTCCGAAATGGATTCTCTACCGCCAGCAGATTCACGAGTGTGATAAATCTTACCCGACGGAAAAGCCACTGTAAATTCCATCCGAAACGTGAAATACGGTAAGAAATCACCGCCGGCGTCGCGTGATACAGAAGTTCCAGCGACACACTCCCCGACACGCTCAGACAGCAACACGCACACTGAATTATCTCCGGCGTAGACTGCACGAAAATTTCCATATTTTCCGTCTCGAAACGGTACCCATTTCC
>JAUNAI010000049.1 GCA_030527705.1 Planctomycetia bacterium
AAAAAGTTTTTGAAAGAGGGGACTGGGGAGAAAACAATTTTCAAAATGTTTTCTCCCCACAGGCATCACCCCGCGACGGGTAGCAAGTTCCTCCCGCAGAGTAGAATCTTGCGTAATGTGTATAGAAACAGAACCTATAAACACTTGTGAGGGAGGAACCATTTTTGCAAAAATGGTTTCCCCCCATGGGTGCAACGACATGACGGGTAGCCAATTCCTCCCGATAGGGTAGAATTGGCGTTGGTGTTTAGCCTCTAATCTCAATTCAGCCCCCACAATTTACCAAAACGGAGAAGATAAAATGAACGAAAAACCGATAAAATACGGAATGAAATCGTTATCCGCATGGCGGTATATTCTCGTTTTCATTTTTACGTTCCATTTCATGTTTCACTTCGTTTTTGCGGAAAATATAGGAGAAAATACGGTAGAAAATCAGCTGGTATCAGCGATTCAGGAAGTCCGTAAGGGGAATTATGAGTCGGCACTAACTGGATTTAAAACGCTTGAAACGACGGAGTTTCTGGAAAAGGCAGAACCAACATATATAGCGGAGTACTGGTTTTATCGGGCGGTCGCGGAACATCAGCTGATTCTGAAAGAGGAATGTTCTATATCGCTGACCCGGTTGGAGACGCTCGAGTCAATTCCCGTCCGTTTTTCCTCGCTAGCGAAATTGATGCGGAAAGATCTGGAAACACTAAAAGAAGAGTCGCTTGAGATGGTTTCACGGCGTATGAAGAGCGTGGAACGCCGACTTGATGACGGTGCGGCAGGTGAAAAAGTCCAGAAATCAGAAGAAGAAATTGTCAAGATGCTCGACGAAATGATCGACGAAATGGAAGAACAGGCACAGAAACAGAAAATGCAGATGAGTCGACATCTAAAACCGGGAAAACCGATGAAAGATGCGAAAATCGCGGGCGGAAATGGTCCTGGAAATGTGACGCGCAGAGACTTAAAATACGGAGAAAATTGGGGAAATCTTCCTGAAAAAGAACGTGAGGCGGTTCTGCAGCAGCTAGGAAGGGATTTCCCGCCGCATTACCGAGATGCGATTGAGCAGTATTTTAAGAGGATGGCGGAGCAGGAATAAAAAGAAAAGTCATAACGATTTATACTGATTCCACTTGAAAATTCAGGAAAGAGCGATCCTTTCCGTAGTCATTTCTGCAACGCGAAATGACGGTAATGTGAAATTTTATAGTGCGTCGGGTATAAAAATCTGTGAAATTATGTGGAATCTGTGGAAAATTTAAACCCACTAGTTTTCCGTGAAATTCGTGGGAGATGAAATATTCAGGCTAAAAGGGGATACTAGAGCTAAAAGGAGTAATAATAATGAAAAAATGGATTTTAATCATTAAAATAATCGTTCTTTTATTTCTTGGAAACCTCACAGCGTACGTGACGCAGGGGGCGGAAGTCACAGTGACGGTTCAGCCGGCGGAAGGGACGGTGATTTCCGGAAAATTCAGCGGTTTCGATGGGGAAAAAGTTCTACTAAAAAGCGAAACGGAACTACCAACCGACGGTTTTACAATTCGGACGCTGAAAACTCTTATCTTTCAGAATGAAAAAGAAATAAAAGAAGTAGACGAAGTAAAAGACGCAAAAAAAACGGAAGTTTCTGAAGATACTGAAAACGGAAAGAATACACCTGAAACGTGGAAAGTAACTGCCGGTGAGTCTATTTTTCAGGCACTTTCTGTCACGAAATCAGGACGTGAATTCCATATAAAGTTACCGAATTCCAAGTCAGAAGTGGTCGCAGAACAGGGAAAAATTCAAGAAATTCTCTTTCAAGAAACGAAATTGGGAAAAAATGTGGACCTAGACGCGGACTGGACGGAGATTCAGGCGCTGGAAATGCCGAGTGATCTTCTGGTCGTGCTACGAAACGAGAAGCTGAGTTATTATTATGGTACGGTACTAGAAATCACGGAAAAAGCGCTCCGATTCGAGCAAGAAGGAGAGTCGCTTAATGTAAAATTAAAGCATGTTTTCGCACTCAGGTTTATGGCGGAAGATGGGGAAAATAAAGAAGGAAAAACACTCCCCAATACAGAAAAAAGTGGAAATTCCCCACTTCTGGGAATGCTTACAGACTCGCACGGAAATCATTTAATGATTTCTACACTTAAATTAATAAAAGAAGAAGGAAAAAAAGAAGAAAACGCTGAAAATTCAGAAAATGCCGAAAAACCTGAGAGCCCAAGAACTTCAGTAAACTCTAGTGATTCTGAGGCGCGTGATGAAATATATGCGGAAATGATAACCGTCTCTGGAATTCATGTAACACTTCCGGTTTCAACGCTAAAAATGTTGGATTTTACAGCAGGACGTGCGATTTTTCTGTCAGATATGATGCCGGAAATGATGAAATGGACACCGTATTTTTCAGCTGGTAGTGTGTGGCAGAAGGAAAAATTATCGGTATCACAGACATTTTATCATCCACAGCGCGACCGGAGTTTTAATGGAGAAAAAATCACACTCAACGGAAAAGAATATGCTCGTGGAATGGTGCTAGCCTCTCAGACACGCCTAGTTTTCCGACTTCCAGGTAAATTTCAGACTTTCACGACAATTTTGGGAATTGATGACGTAGTCCGTCCAAACGGAAACGCAGACGTGACGATTCTCGCAGATGAAAAAGTCATTTTTCAGGAAAAAATTACAGGAAAAGACGAGCCGAAAACGCTGAGTTTACCGATTTCCGGCGTACGGCGACTCACGCTTCTGGTAGATTACGGTGAAGAAGGAAGTTTCTCCGATTTCATCGTTTTTGCAGACGCGCAGTTAAAGAAATAAAAATGGAAACGGAAAAAAGAAATCCCAGAAATAGAACTAGAACCTAAATAACCCCGTTAAATCGTGAAAAATTTAACGGGGTTTACTCTAGAATGAAGAGGAGGTTTATTTCCTTCTCACTTTTCGGACGAAGAACCAACCTAATGGGCTAATTAATAACGCTGGCGTGAGGAGTAAGTCCGCACAGACCGCCACACTCAACAGAACGCAGAGCATCCACGCAAAACGCGCGACGGGGACGAAACCACTCACGGAAAAAACGAGGAAGGTAAAACTACAGATAAACGCCGTCTGAAGCATAGCGTCCGCGCAGTTACTGTACGCATAAATGACCGCGTCTTTTCGGCTGTAACCGAGACGGATACCATTCTTGAACCATGTGAGGAAATGGAGCGTTCCGTCAACCGTAATTCCCAGCGCCACACTCGCAGTCATCATGGAACCAATATCAATTTTAATCTGTAAAAGTGCCAAAATTCCAAAAACCATCACACTCGGCAAGATGTTCGGCAACATAATCACCAGTCCTGCAATGATGCTCCGTTGGAGAACAATCAACGTTACGGAAATGAGTACGAACGCCATTAAAAAGCTGTCAATTAGGTCTTTCAGCAACTGCTGCTGCGCCTTAAAAACAAGTGGAATGGCACCCGTTACGACGATGGAAACATCACGGAATTTCAGCATTTCCGCTTCCGCTTTTTCTCGCGCAAGTCGACGTTTTTCAGTACGTGAAAGTGTCCCGGAAATACCCGACTCCAGATTCATTTTAGAATCCGTTCCCGCCTGAAGATTTTCCGTTTTTCTTCCATTTTCCATATTTTTCCCATTTTCCACATTTCTTTCATTCTTCGTCCTGAATTTCAGTGGTAATCCTTTTTCTCCCGCCTTTTTCTGTGCGTCAGCAAGGAACGGCGAGACCTGAACCTGCGCGTCAGAAATCGCATACGTAATTCCATTTTTCAGTAACGTTTCATAAACGGTCAATTCCAGTTTTTCCAGTAATGGCTCATATTTCAGATCCGCTCCGGCACGCACACGCATAGAAATCCGCCACATCTCCTCCTCGGCCGCCATACAGAAAAACTGAGAATCCACCAGCTGGTCCGTATTTTCCGTAATCTGTCGATTATAAACCCGACGCGCAGAAATTGAGGCTCCTGATCGTTCCGTGAGCGCAGGACGTTCCGGAAGGACATTCAGAATCGAAACACTTCCATCCACACCAGAAACCTGATTCAGTTCTTCCTGTAGAATATGAATCAGCTCTAGCGTTTCTAATCGCGAGCGTTTCTGATTTATATCATTTTTCGGAATCCGCAACACGACTTCAATTGGAACCAGGCCACCAAAATGCTCCTCCAGATAATCATAATCGACAATTACTTCATTCGACGACCGTAACATTCCGTGAAGCGTGATATTCGTCTCCAGTCTGGAAACCATGGTGGAAAAGACCGCTAAAAGCGCGACTCCCCCTAAAATCACCAACCAGTGTACCCGACTAATCACCCCTGCAAGATAAAACCATCTGTTTCGCGGAATCGGCGGAATCTTCCCCAATTTTCCGTTTCCAATTCCATTTCCTGTTCTGCCACAGTTTCCGCCACAGCCACCATCTCTATTTTCATCACCGTTTCCGTTCTGATTTTCAATAAAATGATTCCCGAACTGGATTTTCTGTTCCTCTTCCCGCTTCTCTTTTAATTTCGCGAGCGGGTCAACTTTACGTCGCCAACCTGGAAGAATGTATTCATACGGTGGCCAATTTTCCCAGTAGGAAGCGATAAATAAAAAAAGTAAAATCGTCCCGAGCGAGAGCGAAATGGAAGTATAAATCCCAAAATTACAGATTGGCGTAACGAGGCTAATGGCCAGTGAACCCATTCCGAGAACCGTCGTAATTGTCGCGAGTGAGCACGGAACGATTCCCTTCTGAATCGTACGCAAGACAGCTCCGCGTGTCCCTCCCTCAAGAACAGAATCACGGTAATAATTAGCAAGATGAATTCCGCACTCCATCGTAAGTACGAAGGTCAACGCCGACACGAGTAATGAAATAGAATCCATATGCGAGCCAGTAAAAAAAATCGCCGCCGGTCCGACTTCCTGATTCATGAGCGCCATGATGAAAACGGTGACACTCAGAATCGGATTTTTGAGGCATACTGCAAGTAATATGGAACAGACTACACCAAAAATCGGAAAGAGTGTCCTCTGAGATGTATTCGTCGCGTCGTCAATCGCCACACTGTCACATGATGTACCAGCCAGATGAATCTGCGTATGCGTTAAGCCAGTCAGACGCATCGTGTCATCATATAACTTTTTCAGTAGTTGCGCACGATCCGCCGCTCCTGCCTGAGAAGCCATCACGAGGATACACCCCTGTTTATGGTCCCGACTTAATAACCACCCACTCAGATTTTCCATCGATAATTCCCGTATCGGTTTCGGTGGCTCCTGACGCGAAAAACGCCGTTTATTCTGCTCTTCCAACTGAGCCAGCATCTCTTTCGTCGTCAGTGTCCGACGCACTAACGGTGGTAACAGATTTCCATCCTCATCCTTACCGGGCGACTGCATGTACGTTTCCGCCAGTCGTTCCTGAATCGGGTCTTCCGGCTCAAGACCGTCCCAACTAATTAAAACCATTTCATTGGAACCGAAGTGTGTCCGAAAAAAACTCAGTTTCTGAGTCTCGGGAAATTCTTCCGGAAACCAGTCTGCAACTCGATTATTCCGCGTTTTTCTTGCTTCCAGCCCACCATAAAGAAAAATTCCAAAAAGGAAAATAAAAAGAATCAGGATGAACCACCGCCACGAACGGTTTAAAAATTCATCCTGCGAAAATGCCTGTGACGAAATTGAATTCTTTTTTCGATTTTCAATCGGCATAACACTTTCCTCACCATTTTAAATTAAATTAGGAATAGACTCAACTACCCATTCTTTTTTATAAAAAATTCCCCTAAAATTGCGTGAATATAGAAAAAATTCCATTTCTTTTGTCACACTCTTTTCAAGTATCTTTATAAGATATCCGAAATTTGATTTTTTGAAAATGCTGTTTTCCCAACTTTTTAAGAAGATTTTGAAAAAAAAACAACATCATACCGATTATAAAGTCTAGGAAAAATAGAGAATCTAGTCTCATTTTATTTAATCAGCACAATTTACCTTTTCACTCTCATCAACATTTAGATATAGATATATACGGAATGACATGTTCAAAAATCTTGAAAAAGAGAAAAAAACGGTCCAAAATATAAAAATGGCGGAGTTTTTATAAAAATTTCCTAAAAATAATCGGAAAATCGTGGGAAAATGCTTGACATTTCACCTTCTCTGTGAGATAATAAACCCATTATGGTAGTGTCTGGGAAACACTCTAAAAAAGGAGAGACTTATGAAAAGTGCACCGGAAAAAAACTCCATGTGGACGGTGATTCTAGGTATTATTTTCCTTCTGGCAGTCACACTCTGGGGAGGAATCGTATCCGCTCAGGAAATTGCAGAAATGGAAAATACCCAAAATCCTGAAAAAGAATCTTCTACGCATGAAAAACCGCTCGTAGCAATTATCGTGAGTGATAATCATTATCAAGCGGACACGCTTTTCCCTATCCTTGCGTCATGGCTGGAAGAGAACTATCCGATTCGTACCGTTATCATTCACGGACACGGAGGTGGGGATTTCGAGAATATGGAGAAACTGCGCGAAGCGGACGTCGCACTTTTATATATTCGCCGAATTGCCCCCAAAACAGAACAGCTAGAAATATTTCGTGAGTTTCTAATATCCGGGCGTCCGTTAATTGCCTTTCGGACGGCAAGTCACGCGTTTTCGCTTTCATTTAATAACTCGAAACAGCCTGCGGAAGGTTACAGCGAGTGGCGGGAATTTGACGCGGAAGTGCTCGGAGGAAATTATCATAATCATGGACCGAATGATGCTGGAACGGATGTGAGAACCATGGTGGCGGCGATGCAGCACCCAATTTTTGCGGGAGTTGACACGGAACCATATCACTCAGCCGGCTCATTATATTACACGTTACCAATTGCGGAAAATGCGGAACTTTTACAGACTGGAACCGTTCACGGACGCACAGAGCCACTAACTTGGTTACGGAAAAATCAGTGGGGTGGGACGGTTCTTTATACCGCTCTCGGACACTGGGAAGATTTTGAGGACGCACGGTTTAAAAAAATGGTCGCTAATGCGATTTTATATCTGTATATGGAAAATAAAAAATAAGGTAATTTAAAGAACCGCTGATTAACTGGGAGGCAACGCGCTCGCAAAAGCGGAAGTAGCGGAAAATATAGATTTTAGCAAAAATCATTGATTCCGGCCTAAAATTGGCATTTTAAGGCACCTCATGATGACACTCTCGCATGTCGCCTCCCAAGAATGCGACTTAATCAGCACTTCCTAAAGAAATTCCCTCCATTATATTATAAGGAAAAAGTAGAAATGAAAACAAGAATCCAGTCTCTCGCCATGTGCGTTGTCGGAACTCTTATGTGTCTTCTCGGACAAATTTCTTTCATTCATGCGGAGGTAAAATGTTACTCCGTTCCAGACGGTTTTCAGTCCGATTTATGGGAGGTATCCATAAATGGTCAGGAAAACGGTGTGTATGCCGCCCGAACATGTGACCCGCCGTTCGATAAAAATTACGATTTTGGCGGAACTTACGCATTCACGAATTTCGAAATGGATGAGCCAGTCACGTTAACAATTCGCTCTAAAATTGCACGTGACCTGAATTCCGTCCGGATTCGCCCTGCATCGGCTGGAATTGTCGCGAAAAAAATCGACGATTCTACGCTGGAAGTGCGTCTCGAAAAACCGTGTAAATTCTCGCTGGAACCGAATGTACGTGAGCATGTTTTACTGGTTTTCGCTAACGCTCCGGAAAAAAATGTGCCAGATTTTACTTCTCCGAACGTAAAAGTTATCCGTGCGGGCGTGACACGTCCGGAAAACGGTCGCGTAGAGCTGAAAGACGGCGAGACGCTCTATCTGGAAGCCGGGGCGGTCCTGCAGGCGGGGATTTACGCGACGGGAAAAAATATCCGTATCTGCGGTCGTGGCGTATTGGACGGTTCGCCATGGGAATGGCGGAAAGGACCGACTGGACACGTGCTGGAACTCTGGAAATGTACCGATTTAGTGGTGGAAGACGTCACGATTTTAGGTGCGTCGCACTGGACGGTTGTTCCGACAAATTGCGACGGCGTAACGATTCAGAACCTGAAACTCTGCGGCGGTCGTGTTCAGAATGACGACGGTATTAATCCATGCAACTCACAAAATGTATATATTTCAGAATGTTTCATCAGAACGGATGATGACTGTGTCGCACTAAAGGGACTGAATTCCGAATGGGGAAATTGCGAAAATATCACCATTAAAGATAGCATTTTATGGTGTGACCGTGCGCGAATCTCACTTCTGGGACACGAAAGTCGTGCGGAATATATGCGCAACATTCTATATGAAAATATTGACGTGATTCATTTCCAGATGCCGGTTTTTCTGCTGGAACCGGGCGAGGAGATGAATATGGAGAATATGACTGCGCGTGATATCCGAATTGAGTGTGATTATTCTGACCGTATAAATCGTGTGTTGGTCGTGCGTCCAACGGTAAATCAATATATGCGAAATAAGGTTCCTGGGCACATTAAAAACTGTGTTTTTGAACGCATTTCCGTGGACGGTATCCCAGCAGAGTGCCATTTCATTTTTGAGGGAATGGACGTGGAACATCAGACGGAAAATATTAAAATTCATGATGTAAAAGTTTTTGGAAAACCACTTTCGGAAGAAAATGGACTAAAAATTGGTGATTTTACGAAAAATATTACACTTGAGTAAAATCACCAACATAAAAAAATGTCAATTTTACTAAATTATTAAAAAAAATAGGAGAAAAAACTACATGAAAAAACAGTTTTCCCGCCTTTTTTCAGCCGGATTAGCGTATCTGGCAGGTACCGTACTTTTTTCGGGAACGGTGGTGCACGCAGCTGAGGTGAACGCACCATTCATTCCGGACCAGTCCGTAATGTCGGATAAATATCTTGAATTCTGGAATGCAGACGTACAGAAAAAGATTGATGCCGCAATCGAGAAAAATCGAAAAGCGGATGCCGAATTCGTCCTAGAAAATACAGCCTCTGGTACAGATGTAAAAGTGGTACAAAAAACACACCAGTTCCGTTTCGGAAGTAATATTTTCCTTTTCGGTCAGTTGGATTCTGCTGAGAAAAATGCTCGTTACGCAGACATGTTCGGTACGATTTTTAACTCGGCATCCGTGGCGTTTTACTGGAAGACGATGGAACCGGAACAGGGAAAACCGCGTTATGAGATGTCTGAACGCGATACGCCGGAATATTGGGCGTCGCTTGAGGAACCGTGGAAAGAGCCGCACTGGCGTCGTCCGCCAACGGATCCAGTGGTTGATTTTCTGACGGAGCGTGGGGTAAATATTCACGGTCATGCGATTATCTACGGTATACGACTTTGGGCGCATCCGACTTGGATGCCGAATGACCGGAAGGCAATGGAAGTACTTTTCGAAAAGCGTGTTCGTGAACTCGCGGAACGGTACGGAGATCGGATTCAGGAGTGGGACGTCGTAAATGAATGTATTGATCAGGCGAATCGCGGAATCATGCCGGATGATTATACATACAAGACATTTGCGTGGGCGAAAAAATATTTCCCAGAAAATGTACGACTTTCGACTAACGAGTGTGACATGAGTTGGGGTCCAACACGACGTTATGTGGAAATCGCACGCGATCTGATTGACCGTGGTGCGCGTGTTGACTTAGTTGGTGTCCAGATGCATATTTTCAACCAGAAACATAGCCGGACGATTGCTGAGGGTGCGAATAGTTACACACCGGACAAGCTCAATGCGGTACTGGATACACTTGTGGAAACGGAACGTCCGATTCACGTGAGTGAGATTACGATTTCCGCTCCTGATGACACGGAAAATGGTCGAATGATTCAAGCGGTTCTCGCTCGAAATCTGTACCGTTTATTCTTCGCGCATCCGCAGGTCGAGGCGGTCACGTGGTGGAATGCAGCTGACGGTGGTGCGGCACCGGGTGAACCGTCGATTTCCGGAATTTTGGATAAAAATATGAATCCGAAACCGGTTTATTACGCGCTGGACCAGCTGATTAATCATGAATGGAAAACGAATCTGACCGTGAAAACCGATGCGGATGGACGGATTCAGTTCCGTGGTTTCCGTGGCGATTATGAATTGACGTGGACCGACGCTAACGGAAATGTCCAGACACGGACAGTGAGTGTACGTTAAAAAAAGTAAATTTAGGGACGGAATATTCGAAAAACGGTAAAACCTGAAAAACGGATAGATCTGTCCTTCAATTTTCGATAAAATCTGCGACAGTCATAAAAAACATGAGATGGCACCTTACTCGAACCACGAGCTGTGGTGCCTTTTCTCTCCTTCTAAAATAAAAAAGAAGGGAAAGTTTCGGATTATTTTTTGTTTTTTCAAGAAAATTCCATTCTCTCCCCTTTTCTAAAAAGCTGTTTTGTTATATAATATCATGTAAAAAGAAGACTGAATCGGTTTTCCTTTTTACACTCGCAGATTTTCATATTCCAAAATTCCAAAAAAAGGAGTAATGAGGGAGGTCATGAGAATACAGAAATGGTTAATTGCGGCGGTTTTATATTCCGCATTTTCCGGGAACCTGCTGGCCACAGATGGTATTCCAAGAGGTCCGCATGGCGCCGCGGATGAAGCGTATCAGGATAAGATTTTCGAGACACTCGGTACCAGTCTCGATATTCCGGCTGGCATCGACCCCGCAGTCTGGAATGGGACGGTTGTCGAAGGAAATGAAGTGACGCCTGAGCGTGTAGCTCTTGGACGGAAGCTCTATTTCGATAAACGTCTCTCGGCGGACGGAACGGTTTCCTGCTCAACGTGTCATGATGTGACGCGTGGTTTCACGGACCAGATTCCAACTTCTGAAGGTATCGGAATGCAGTTTGGTACACGAAACGCGCCGACAAACCTGAACGCGGCGTTACTTCACTCGATGTTCTGGGATGGACGTTCTCCGTCGTTGGAGCATCAGGCGATGCAACCAATTATTAACCCGATTGAAATGGGTATGAAGAACGACGCTGAGCTGATCGCAGCACGAATTAAAGACGATCCGGAATACCAGCGCATGTTCCAGGCGGCGTATGGTCGCGATGTGAATTATCCGGATATCGGACTGGCTCTTGGAGCTTTCGAGAGAACACTAAACTTCTTTGACTCTCCGTTCCGTCGTTACATGGCTGGTGATGAAAATGCGATTTCCGACGACGCGAAAGAAGGGTGGAAACTCTTTAACCGCGAGGGGCGGTGTATGTCGTGCCACCCGTTCAGTCCGTCGAATCCGACCGGCTCGGACAGTAAGTTCCACAACATCGGCATTTCCGCCAAGAAACAGGATTTCGAAAAACTCGCGGCTCAGGCTCTGAAACTGTTAGCGGAAGATTCTTCGGATGAACGTCTTGACGAATTGGCGCTGAGTACCGACCTAGGCGAACTCGGACGTTTCATGGTCACGAAAGAAAAGGCGGATATCGGAGCGTTCCGGACACCGACGCTGACGAATATCGGAATTACGGGACCCTACATGCACGACGGCTCGCTCGCGACGCTTTGGGACGTGGTGGACCATTATAATAAGGGTGGGGAAGCGAATCTGTATCTCGACGGTGGAATCGAACCGTTGAATCTGACGAACCGTCAGGTAGACCAGATTGTCGCGTTTCTCTTCTCGTTGACCGACGTGCGATTCGCAGCGGATAATGAGCGCTTCTTCGCTGAGCAGAAAGCGTTGGCGCAGAAAGCTCGTCTGAATCGTGACACGGAAAAAGCCAAGCGTAACGTGTTGATTTTTGAGGGTTATCATCAGAAAAAAGAGAGTAAAGGAGAAAATCAATGAGCGTACGTTATATTCGTGAAAATCTCGAAACCCGCGTAGAACGGGAACGGAGCGAGTTTTTCGCTGGTCTGCGGAATCTGGACCGTCGTAGTTTTATGAAAGTTGCTTCCGCCTCTCTCGCAGCAGCTTCGGGCGTCGGAATGGCGAATTTCGGTTCCTTCCAGCCGATTAATGTAGCACTGGGACAGGACGAAAATGGGAAAGAAAAATCGTTCAAAATTGCGTATCTTTCTGACTCGCACCTCTATCAGAAACACGTGAATGACCGTTTCGCGAACAGCCTTATGCGGGCGGTCGAGGACGTGAATGCGATGGAAGAAGCCCCGGATTTCATCTTTTACGGTGGTGACTTGGCGCAGCTCGGACAGCCGGAAGAACTGGAGCTGGGCGCAGAAATTCTCAGTGGGTTGAAGTACCGTGACCGCCTGAAAATCATGGTCGGCGAGCATGACTGGTATTTCGACATGGGTGAGAAATGGCAGTCGCTTTTCGGAAGTCCGACGTGGACGTTCGACCATAAAGGTGTCCGTTTCGTCTGCCTCATGAGTGTCTATGAAGAAGATTTCTGGACCCCGGCGGGCATGTCGCCAATGGAAAGAATGAAGACTGTGGCGGGACTCGACAATCAGGCTCAGCGTCCGTTTTTTGTCGGCGACGAGCAGATTGCGTGGCTGGAAAAAACGCTGGCGGACTGGAAAGATGACCAGCCGGTGATTGTGTTCTCGCACTCTCCGCTTTATAAATTGTACAAGAACTGGAACTTCTGGACGGAAGACGCGGAAAAGGTTCAGGCGGTTCTTCAGCGTTTTAAGAACGTGACGGTCATTCACGGTCACACGCACCAGGTTCTGACGAATCGTATCGATAATATCCATTTCCACGGACTTCTCTCGACTGCGTGGCCCTGGCCGTATGCGCCGAAAGGAATGCCGGAATGGACGGTTCAGATGAATCGTTCCGATCCGTTTAACTCGATGGACGGTTGCGGCGACGGCGAAATTTACGTGAGCGCCGAGGGACTGGTGGATAAGGTTTATAACCTCTGGAATCGGAAGCCGATGTTCGTGTCGGCTGCGTATCTGAATGAGGAAGAAGACGCGGTTCCGCCGGCGAGACCGAATTTGCCTGCGTATTGATAATCACTGCCCCAAACATTACAATTTAAAAGGAACCTGAAATGAAATATCCAGTATTATTCCTCGCGGGTGTAGCGGTTCTTTTAACCTCATATACCTGCATGGCGCAGCGTCGTTTTATGCGAGCGACGCCGGTGGAAGCGCCCGCTAAAGTTCAGAAAGTGGTGGAAAACGCCGTCCAAAATGCGGTTCCAACTGACGTAAAAGCTGACGTGGAAAAAGTCTCGACGGAAGTTGAGGCACAAGTGAAAAAAATGAAAGATGCGGAAGGCGCAGTCGCGCAGGCTAAAGCGAATGAAGTCGTTGCGGACGCTGCGGCTGTGAAACCCTTCCCCGGCACGGACGACCAGTGGAAAGACTCGCTCGACGTAAAGTGGATTGAGAAAGAAGCTACCAGTCATAAAGTCCCGGCCCATTTTAATAATAAATTCGTTCTCCGGGGTGACCAGCGCGACGGTCACGCTTACGGACGTTATACCGAAGCGGATGTGCGTCTCTGGGAGTCAGAAACGATGCGTCTTGTGATGGAAGGCTCACGGATTTTCCACGACGCTGACCTTCTTGGAAGCACGAACGGCACCTCCTGCGACATGTGTCACCCGGACGGAATGGGAACACATCCGGAAACGTATCCGAAATATCAGGTTCAGCTCGGACGTGCGGCTCTTCTGCGTGACATGATGAACTGGTGTCTACAGAATCCGTGTCGTGCGGAACCGATGAGCGGTGACGACCCGCGTATGCGTGCAATGGAAGCGTATCTGAACGCAACTTCGAGCGGGAAACCGATGAAGTACGGAAAACATTAATTCCATCATACTTACGTAATTGCCGAATAAGTCACACTGCGAGGTAACGCGTCTCGTATCGCTATGAGGTACCTTAAGATATCGATTTTAAGCTGGAATCGGTAAAATTTGGGTTACTTTTTAGGCTAAAATTTATATTTTTCGCCATTTTCGTGATTTTCTCGCGCGTCGCCTCCCAGTTATTCAGCGATTACTTACAAAAAATAAAAGGGAAACCTTTTTATACTAGACACACTTGAAATTTTATGGAGGGATACTCCTTCTGCTAGTCATTTTAGAAATATAAACTGGCGAAAAAGCGGAATTTTATAGCGTGTTGGGAAAAGAAATTTCTAAAAACAGAAGTCATTACCCCTCCTCCTCAGTCATTCTGTGGGGGTGGGGTTTAATATTATGATAAGAGGTTTATATGAAAAGACAGGCATCCTATGTATTTTCAGGTATTTTAGCAGTACTAAATATCTTTTCAGCATGCGTAAATGCTTTCTCTGCCACGAACTCTGACCATCCGGTAACCTATTCTGCCCAGTTTCCACTTTTTTCAGGAAGCTCAGAACTTCACACTCCTATCCGAATTACAGAACACGACGTAGCAGGAATGCGATTTCAGGCTGAAACGAAATTCCACGCACTTCAAGTCTGCTGTCCGAGTTACGGAAATAGCATAGGTTCCCTGACTTTCGCGCTTTATCCGTGGAAAGAGACACCGGAAAAAAGTCGGAAAGAAATGCCAATTGTGACGGAAACATTTACTGATTTCGCGGACAATGCGCAACTGACGCTCACTTTTTCCCCTCAGAAACCGGGAGAATATTACTGGGAATTACGAGCCGGCAGGGAAATGGTCGGTGTATGGAAATGTCCGAAAACTGTGAAAAATGCCTCCTCTTTTCTAAATGATCAGCCTGTGGACGGTGCGTATGAATGTCGCTTGGAAGGATATGGCGCGCAGATTCCATTCAGTGGGACACCAGAACTTTACGAAAAATTGACCGCAGAAACGATTTCCCCATCGGAAACGGACTGTGTGTCGGAGACGGACGGCATCCTGACTACGGAAAAGTTTCAGGAACGTGACCTTTTCCCCGACACGTGGGATGCGGTGGACGGTCTCGGACGGAAATTGGGAGATGTGGAAAGCCTCACTGCTCCACGTAAAAAGCTGGTTGGTATCTTTTACTGGACGTGGCATGAAGGTGGGACAGTGCAGGATGACCCGAATAATATTCCGGAAATTCTCGCGAAAAATCCGGGAATTCAGAACCGTCCGCAAGACCCGGCGTGGGGAAATATATATGAGCGTCATCACTGGGATGAACCGATTTTTGGGTATTACCGCACGACGGATAAATGGGTTCTACGCCGACATGCGCAACTTCTAAACGCAGCAGGGGTAGATGCGGTCATTTTTGACGCGACGAATGGAACACTGACATGGATGGACTCGACATACGCACTTCTTGAAACGTGGGCGGATATGCGGAAAGATGGGTTCAGAACGCCGAAATTCGCGTTTATGCTCCCATTCGGAACGCAGAAACATCTTCGTGACAGCCTGTTACAGCTTTATCGGGACATTTATCGTCCGGGAAAATACCGTGACCAGTGGTTTTACTGGGGGGGAAGACCGATAATTCACGCGGAACCGCAGGTAATCGCTAAGGCGGTGGAAGACATGAGCGCAACGCCCGAAGAACGGCGTGATTGGGAAGAAATTCTCCGATTTTTCACATTCCGTCCGCTTCAGCCGGGATACGCAGTGGGACCGAAAGCGCCGAATCAGTGGTGTTGGCTGGAAGTTTTTCCTCAACATGCGTGGGGGGCGAAAAGTGACGGGACACACGAGATGGCAAGCGCTGGAATTGCGCAGAATCATACTTGGCACGGAATAGACGGTCACATGGGTCTTGCAGCGATGAATGACCAGAACGTTTTCGGAAGAGCGTATATCGGACCAACTGAGACGGAACTGCGTCCGGGAGAAACGCTCCGTTTCGCGGAAAACAGGAATCCGAAACGGGATGAACCGAATCGGTTTCTGTGGGGAGACAATTTCGCACAACAACTGGAGCGCGCACAGGAAATTGACCCGGATTATCTCTTCATCACCGGTTGGAATGAGTGGTCGGCAAGTCTTTTTCCAAAATGGATGGGAACGGAAACGGCCTTTCCAGACCAGTTTTCACCGGAATTTAGCCGTGACGTGGAACCCTCACGTGGCGTGCTAAAAGACCATTTTTATTATCAGCTCGTTCAGGGAATCCGTCGTTTTCGGGGTGTCCGTCCTCAGCGTGCCACGAATGAAAATCCGATTTACCGCGACGCGAAAAATGACACGCTTCCTCGTGCGTCGGCTGGTTATGGAAGTACATTTTATGAAAATCGTAGCGGACGGAATGACTTTACGGACTGCTTCGTGACACATGATGTGGAAAATATTTACTTTACTGTTGAGTGTGCGTCGCCGATTACGCCGAGTATTTCTGAAATGAAGGATACGCCAAATACCGAAAAATGTTGGATGCGCCTTTTCATTTCTGTGACGCTCGAAAAAGGAAGTGGACCACACTGGGAACACTACCAGTACGTGATAAATCGGAAAAATCCAGAAATTTCAGAGCAGTCTGGAACCACAGGAGGTTCAGAAAATCATGAAAATTCTGAAAACGGAATGGCTATTCTAGAAAAATGCGTGGAAACAGGGTGGAACTGGACGGAAATTGGACGAATTCCGATGAAAGTTGTAGGAAATCGCCTCACGCTGACCGTTCCGCGTCGGTTACTGGAACAGGAAGGAAAGAAAATCGACGTACGTTTTAAGTGGGCAGATAATACCGCGCCGAAAAGTGATTCTGGAGAGGAAGAACCTGAAAAAGAGGGGGATATTCTCACATTTTATGAAAATGGAGATGTCGCACCAGATGGACGGTTTATGTACCGATATTTTGAGCGTTAAAGAAAAACCATCCCTTTTAGCCTGAATTTTTCATATATCCCTGTAAGAGACGTGTGAAATTTTCAGGCTAAAAGAATAGAGGCGGATTCTACATCTCCCACCCTTTTCGCACATCACGCTTCAGAAGGTTGTTAGCGTGTGCGTCGTTCGTGACTTGCCGTGTGGCGGGATCATAAAGGAGTTTCTTTCCTTGACACATCAACGAGACGGAACCGAGGTTAAATGTCTCGTTCACTTCTTTACAAAACTCGAAAGCTCCCGGACCTTTTCCCTTTCCACGACAACCGTCAAGCCAGACCTGGAGCCAATTGGCAGTACTCGGTGGCGCGGCAACTTTCACGTCTGCGAATTCCTTCGCGCGTGGTCCAACGATATACGGGGCCTGACGTAAAAAACCGGAGACAATTGCACCTTTATCGCCGATGAACATCATTCCCTCAATCGGTAACTCATCTCCCTCATAACCGTCCGGAACCGGGGGCTTCATACCACCGTCATGCCAAGAGAGAAGTATTTTTCCGGAACCATCCTTATATGGAACCTCGAAACGATACATCGACGCCATCGGGTACGAATAATCATTCTGAATCGTGTACGGAACGTTATATTCATTCAGTCCGATAACACGTGAGAAACGCGTACTCGCGGAGGTAGCGGCATCAAGTTTCAACGTCTCGAAAACTGGTATGAGACTATAATAACCCATGTCGGCAATCGAGCCTGCACCAAATTCGTACCAACCACGGAATGTACAGTGCGTGTAGGATGGATGATAGTCGCGCCACTGCGCCGGTCCAAGCCACAAGTCCCAGTTCATCCCCTCCGGAATCGGTGGTTTTTCGGTCGGAATCGTCGGATACTGTGGCCAGACAGGGCGATTCGTCCAGTTATGAATTTCCTGAAGCGTTCCAATTGCGCCAGCATCTATCCATGCTTTAATCTGTGGCATATTTCCAGCTGCGGAACTATTATACGCCATCATATGCGTCGAAAGCGGAGACGATTTCGCGAAATCGACCACCTGCATCGCTTCGTGCATCTTGTTACCGAGCGGCTTGTGCATGATGACATGCAGTCCACGACGCATACAGTCGAGTGCCTGATACGCATGATGATGGTCCGGCGACATGATTTTTACCGCCTGTACATCTGGTAACTTATCCAGAAGAACGCGGTAGTCCTCTTCCGCCATTACCGTCCCTTTATAACCGGGGCGCGTACGCTGATAGTAACGCTCGATAACCTCTTTCATAATCAGACGACCGCCGGGGATTCCCTTCTTGTCGCCCTTCCAGTTCGGGTCACCCACGATATGGCGAAGCTGATTGAAAAGCCCATTCGGACTCCAATGAACATAATCATAACTCTCGCGGTTCGGGTCCGCCACACCGACGATTTCGATGTCTGGACACTCCAGAAGTGCAGGAAGTTCCGTCAGCCCCTGTGAGCCACAACCGATATGAACTATGCGGATTTTCTCACCAGTCGCCGGAACTGGTGCAGAATTGGCAAAAAGACTGGAGATCGACGCCATCGAGGTTAACGCCCCGACGCCGATTCCCATACCTGCAATAAATTGACGCCGATCAAGACCGGCTGAGGTGGGATGATTCATGATTTTTTCCTTATTTAAAGCCTAAAAGTTTAAAACCTCGCCTTTTAGCCTAAATATTCCATACCTTAAACGGTAAAAAACGTGAAAGTACCGTAAAATACGACATAAAACGTTATTTATAGAAAAACGCTAAAATAATATATTGTATTTTAACGCGGAAAAAAACCATTAAATCTCCCACAGAACTCACAGACTTTCACAGAAAGGAGTGAGTTTTGGGGAAATGAAAATGATTTAGGACACCAAGTTTTTTGCTTTCCGGGACCCCGTATTT
>JAUNAI010000362.1 GCA_030527705.1 Planctomycetia bacterium
CCAGCGCGGATGAATCCATGAAAAACGCGGGTCAGGTCACGTCACCGAACGGTCAACTCACGTTCCATTTTAATGTCACCAATTCACAGACGCTCGGGTATTCTATCACGTTTCAGGGAAAGAATCTTATTCTTCCATCCACCCTCGGTGTGAGCGGTTTCGACCGTGGTTTTACCGTTTCGGGAACGGATACCGGAACGCATAACGAAACATGGAAACCGGTTTATGGCGAGCGCGCAATAGTCCGTGACCACTATAATTCCGCGACGATTCATCTTGTGCGAAAAGGGATTCCGATGGACCTGGAAGTCCGTGCGTACGACGAGGGAATCGCGTTTCGGTACCATTTTCTGGAGCGTCCTGACGGTTCCGGAAATGATATTATCATCACGGACGATTTCACCGACTACACTTTCCCGGAAGGGACGCAGGCGTGGTACGTTCCGAGTGCGCAGGGTGAATACCGACTTCTGCCGCTCAAGAACTGGACAAAAGATGCGGAACGCCCGCTCGTGCTTCAGCTTCCGGATGGCGTTTTCGCGTGTCTGATGGAAGCACAGGTGGTGGACTACGTGCGGACGAAATTCAATTTACATCCCACGCGCGCTCATACCGTCACATGTAAAATGTATCAGGAAGTGGAACTCACGACACCGTTTTACACGCCGTGGCACGTGGTGATGGCGGCGGAACGCTCGAAAGACCTGCTCGCAGGAAATGACCTGATTCTGAACCTGAACCCACCATGTAAAATAGCTGACACGTCGTGGATTCAGCCCGGACGCGTTATGCGTGAGGTCACGCTCTCCACCGATGGAGCGAAACGGCTGGTCGATTTCGCTGTCAAGCACAACATTCAGTATATCCATTTCGACGCTGGCTGGTACGGTTACGAGTACACCATGGAATCTGACGCGACAACTGTCACGGTGGACCCACGTCGGAATCCTCGCGGTGATCTCGACCTCCAGGAAGCAATTCGATACGCAACCGAAAAAGGTGTCGGTGTTCTGGTTTACGTCAATCAACGTGCGCTCCATCGGCAACTCGACGAAATCCTCCCGCTCTACGAAAAGTGGGGAATTCGCGGTATTAAATTCGGTTTCGTCCATGTCGGTTCCTTTTACTGGACAAGCTGGATGCACCGGGCGATTGAGAAGTGCGCGGAACATAAACTGATGGTGGACGTGCATGATGAATACCGTCCGACCGGCGTAAGTCGTACCCTGCCGAACTTCTTGACACAAGAGGGAATCCGCGGAAATGAAGAAATGCCGTCCGCGACGCACAATACCATTCTTCCGTTTACGCGGTACGTCGCTGGCGCTGGTGACTATACGGTCTGTTACTATTTTACGAAAATTTCACAAGAAGAGAAGAAGCGGAACCCGAAAACGCGTGGGTTGCAGACGACTTCTGCGCACCAACTCGCGCTGTCAGTCATCTGTTACAGTCCGTTCCAGTTCGTGTATTGGTACGACCGCCCAGAAAGTTGCCAGGATGAGCCGGAATTGGAGTTTTTCGATAATGTTCCGACTGTCTGGGACGATACACGGGTTCTCGACGGCGAAATCGGCGAGTTTACCGTCATTGCGCGAAAAAAAGGAGAAGACTGGTTCCTCGGCGTAATCACGAATGACGAAGAGCGGACGGTCAATATTCCGCTAACATTCCTGGATAAGGACCGAAAATATCGTGCGACGCGGTATTTCGACGACCCGACGGTGAATACGCGGACGAAAGTCGGTATCCGTGCGGAAGAAGTGACGGCCGAGACGGTTCTCGAATCGAAACTCTCCCCGACCGGTGGGGAAGGAATCCGATTCACGCCGATTGAGTGAGAATGATGGACTAAATAAATACCTGATCAAGAAGTTTTTGAAAGAGGGGTCTGGGGAGAAAACAATTTTCAAAATGTTGTCTCCCCACGGCCGTTACGACATGACGGGTAGCAAGTTCCTCCCGACAGGGTGGAATCTTGCGTAATGAGTTTAGCCTAAAAACTTACTCGACTCCGTTACGAAAACCTTTTTGCTTTATAAAAAACGACCTAGAAACGGGACAGGAATGTCCCGTCCCCTAAACAACCGTCTTTCCCCAAAAAAGATGTATACGGAGTACAAGATATGGAAAAAATCAGAATTTACGCCAATCAGCTGACGTTTCTACAGAGGGAAACGGAACGGTGGGTGACGGACGGGACGATTCCGGACGAAATGCGGACGGAGATTCTCGGAAAGTATGAAAAAAAGGACCTCGGCGACGGACTCCAGCGCGTGTTTTTCACGATTCTGCTCTCCCTCGGCACGCTCTTACTCGGCGTGGCGGCGCTGTTGCTCGTGAGTTATAACTGGAAAGAACTTCCCGGCTACGCGAAATTCTCGATTATCGGGAGCGCGATGGCGATTTCCTACGCGGTCGGTGGGTGGTTTTCGTGGCGGAAAAATACGATACTCTCGGAAATCGCGTACTTTCTCGGTGCCCTGCTTTACGGCGTCGGAATCTGGCAGATTGCGCAGGTTTACCACGTCGCGGCTTATTATCCGAACGGGATTTTCTTATGGGCGGTCGGCACTCTCGCGCTCGCAATTTGGCTGAAAACGCCGATTTTACACGCGCTCACTGCGGGACTACTCCTCATCTGGACGGGAACGGAGATTATCGAAAATGTGATATTTTACGGTATCAGCGTTCATTGGTACACGATTCCTGCAGTCTGGACACCAATTTTAGCGGGTCTAGGCTGGGCATCGGTCTGCTGGGGCGAAAAGTCGGAGTGGGGAAAGGAAACGATTTCCACGCTCTACACGCTCGCGCTCGTGGAGTGGCTTCTTCTCATGCCGACTTGGGGGAGATATGACATTTTTCCGGGCACGCTTTACTACCTTCTGCTAGGGAGCGCGATGTTCCTTGCGCCGCAATTCACAGACCGTGCGCGTGGCGGGATGTGTGTGGCAAGTTATCTGTGGCAGGTCACTGGCGCGGTGACGATGGCGATTGCGCTGATTCCGCTAACTTTCGAGGACTCGTGGAATTCCTATAAGAATATAGAAATGGGTTTCGTACCGATTCTCGCGACGGCAATTTTCGCGGGAATGGTGGTTCTCTTCTTTCGATCGTGTCAGAAATGGACACTCGAAGAACAGAAGCCAAACCTTTTCATTTGGGGACTGGTGCTGTATGCGTACCTGCTGTTAATGCTGGGAGTTTTCGGGGTGGACGGCGAGAATTTACGCACACCCTTCCTCGTGGTGCAGAACATTGCGATGTTCCTGTTCGGTCTCCTGTTCATTTACCGTGGAATGCTGAAACGGAGCGGAATTAGCCTGATTTTCGGAACGGGATACTTTCTGCTCTGGACGCAGATTCGGTATATCGACCTTTTCGGTGGTAACATGCTCGGCGCGGCGGGAATGTTCGCGTTCTGCGCGTTGGTGTTATACGGAGTGTCATATTTTTGGTTTCACCCGGAGAAACTAAAATATTAAAAGAAACACAGAAGAAAAAGAATAAAAGAAT
>JAUNAI010000363.1 GCA_030527705.1 Planctomycetia bacterium
GGATTTATGGTCGGGAAACCATTTTCATCTGTCGGATTCTCTAAATTCTGTGGTAAATACTCGATCCTCTGTTTTTCAGCACGGAATTCAGGTGTATTCATCCGTGACGCGAAATTCTGTAGGAAATGTAACTGCGCGACCGCCAGCGTAGGTTCATACGTTGGTAATCGATAAACTAGTTCATGCTGGAGAACACGTGGAGGAGAAATAGACGCGTCAATCAGCAAGACAGAAAGCATTCCAGAGACGGTTTCCGGGAGATTAAGCGACACTTTTCGTGCCTGATTTCCCGCCACGAAAGGACGGCATGTGAGAAGATGATTCTCCTGCCAGACTCCCAAAAAAACAGGACGACGCGTGTTGGATTCCGCGGAAACGGACATCTGGACACTCGGCGTAGAGAGAATTCGTTCCGCAAGCGTGATAGACGTACTGCGTGAGGAAAAAGTCTGGTTCTGCGGTGAAGAAACCATAATCTCTCCCACGACAGATTCCAGTGGCGTATCATCGAAAATGAAATCGGATTCCTGTTCCGAGGCGGAAAATAAAGCTGAACCATTAACTGAACTGGAAGATGAATCGGTAACTGTGTCAGGCACAGAATCCTTAACGGAATCAGAAACCGACTGGAACGGTTCCGTTTTTAGAAAGGCGCTAAAATCGGCGCTTCTTGGGCCATCTTCTGCATGAATCTGTAACACAACGTGCTCCGGCATCGGCATGTCGGGTATCGGAAGCTGGAAAGTACCGTCCGTACCAGTCTCATCAGACAGAACCCAGAAGGGCGTACCGTCTAGTGTTAAAAACGTTGCTTTAATCCGCGTGTTCGGCAGTGCACGTCCATACGGCATCCGTGTCTCAATATGAAATTGGCAGAAATTAGAAGTTTCTGCGAGTTCTTCCCCCCCTTTTCCAGTTTTTTTACCAGAATTCACAGAATAAAAAATCTCCTGTGGGCCGAATATCTGAAGGCGTAGAAAACGGTTGGAAATTTTTGCCAATTCGTTTTCGTACGTGAACCAAGCAGCGAGGGAAAAGAGGAGGAGAAATAACGCGGTCAGTCCGATGATGAACTGGACACGGAATTTCCATGAACGTTTTGTCCACCACCTCAAGGAAGCGAGGCGTAGAAACTGGAGTCGCACACGTTTTACGGCACATGAATGCCAAAACTGCTGAATATGAGTAAATAAACGAATATTCTTCATCTAATTTAAGGCGTTTCGTCTAATATAATGCGTTTTGTTGAATTAAACCGGAATCGAAGTGAAACCAGGTGAAAACACACGAGGAAAACCATTCTTATTATACCGAAGTTCCAAGTTATTTCAAGTACGGATATAGGAAAAAAAGTGAATCCTACGGAAAATTTTCAGAATCTAGAAAAATTTTTGTGAAAAGTCGCCGTTTTTCCGTGGTGGGTGGGTTGCAATTTTCCGAAATTCTGGTAAAATAAGGAATAGGTATATAGATAGACCTCATAAATTCGCCTTTATGGGCTGTTACGGGAGAAAAAGCAGAAATGGTCGATCGGTCAGGTCAGCGTGTAAAAAAAATGTTTGGGCAGATTGCACCACGTTATGATTTTCTGAATCATTTTCTCTCGGGTGGAGTCGACTATCTATGGCGGTCGGCAGTAGTACGAAAAGTGCAACCGAAACTGGATTCTGAACTGAAAATTCTCGACATCTGTACTGGAACGGGCGATTTAGCGATTGCGTTCTGGAAACGGTGGAAAGTACCCGTTGTGGGAGGAGATTTCACGCCGGAAATGCTCGAAATTGGGCGCGAGAAGCTGAAACGCTCGGGAATTACGGAGGAACAGGTTCGGCTCATAGAAGTGGACGCGTCGGACATGCCGTTCCGAGACGGAGAGTTTCAGGTCGTCTCGGTCGCTTTCGGGTTACGGAATATCGAGAGCACAGAACACGGACTGTCGGAGATGACCCGCGTGTGTGCCTCTGGTGGACAGGTTGCGGTACTGGAGTTTTCATTGCCGACGTTTTCTCTGTTTCGGTGGGTGTATCTCTTCTATTTTCGTAACATTTTACCGAAAATCGGTCAGTTTACGGCAAGAAACCAGTGGGACGCGTATCATTACCTGCCGGAGAGTGTTCAGGAATTCCCACAGGGGGAGGAACTTGCGGAAATGATGCGACAGTCGGGACTTTCCGATGTGCGTTACTTCCCGATGACGTTCGGAATCGCGACGCTGTATATCGGAAAGAAATAGAGGTGGATTTCCGAAAAAACACAACTATTAAAATAAATAGAACGTAATAATAGATAAATGCCATAAAACTTTCCGTAAGTCTTATACACGTCTTATCGGAGAAAATGTGTGGTGAGAGTGGTGTTTTCAGATAAAAAGTGAAATTATACTGATTCCACTTGAAAATTCAGGAAAGGGTGGTCCTTTCGGTAGTCATTTCTGCAACGCGAAATGACGGTAAAGTGAAATTTTATAGTGCGTCGGGTATAAAAAGGGGGAAACATGCAGCGACATGGTTTTACATTGGTTGAGTTACTCGTTGTAATCGCGATTATTGGTATGCTAGTCGGGTTGCTGTTACCAGCAGTGCAGCAGGCGCGAGAGGCGGCGCGGCAGATGCAGTGTAGTAATAATCTGAAACAGATGGGACTTGCTGCGTTAAATCATGAATCGAGTATGCAATTTTTCCCAACGGGTGGATGGACGCCGTTCTGGACGGGCGATCCTGACCTCGGTTTTGGTTACACTCAGCCAGGTGGTTGGGCGTATAGTATGTTGCCGTACTTGGAACAGGCTGCGCTCTGGGGACTAGGACAGAATGGAAATGAGGCAATTGATGGGACACAGGAAAATAATGCCTCTACACGCGCTCAGAGTCCGATTAGCATTTTCCTCTGTCCGTCACGCCGAACGAATAAATTGTACCCTTACGGTGGTGTGAAATTGCATAATATGGCAAGTACATCAAACGTCGGAAAGAACGATTATGCTGGAAATGCGGGTGATGGTAGTCGTGGGGCGAGTGGCGTCAGTGGAGCGTCCCCCTCTAATGTTGCGGACGGTCGAAATGTACTACCTGACGAAAATAACACGGGCGTGATTTTCTGTAAGAGTTACGTTTCAGTCAGTGAAATTCTGGACGGCACAAGTAATACTCTCCTCGTTGGTGAGAAGTATGTCATGACGGATCATTATGAGACAGGAAGAGCAACTGGAGACGACTTGACACAATTTCAGGGAAACGATGACGACTCGGTCCGCGCAACGACAGCGATTCCGGCTCAGGACCGCATCGGATTTAATACTGGTAGCATTTTTGGTAGCCCACATGCAGGTATTTTGGGTGTAGCACTATGTGACGGTTCCGTGCAGCGTGTTTCGTACAGTATAAATAATGAAACCTTCCTGAATCTCGGAAAAAAAAGTGATGGAAACGTTATGAAACTTACTTTCTAGAAGAAAAGAAGTTGAGTGTAGAGCGTAGAGTGTAAAGTGTAGAACGTAGTGCGTAGGGTGTAG
>JAUNAI010000364.1 GCA_030527705.1 Planctomycetia bacterium
AAAAAGAATCTGGAACCGTTTAAGGAATCCGCTTTTAATGTAGACCTACCGAAGCCGGGACCGGATGGAATCGCGCTGACCGACATTAATCATGCAGGAATGGATGTGCAGATTTCCCTTCTTGGTGGTGACGCGGCATTCCAAGTCCGTGGAACTCCCAAAAAACCAGGCGTGCAAACCAAATTCTTTTCCCTGACAGCTGGTGATGGTGACGTTCCGACGTGGGAAATCTCCTATAAGGCGAAAGATGCGGAAACGCTGATCGCGACAGTAACGCTCGATGAAAATACACTGAATTTCAAGTGGATTAAATCAAGTGTGCCACCGAAAGACCTTCCGTTCTTGGGGAACTGTGCGTTACTGCTGGAATGTAACGAAAAAACGCACGTATTAGGCCTCCGGAAGCCGATTGAGCTGGAGACAATTACACTGAATCCCAAAAATGGTGAAGGAAAGTTACAGGGAAAACTGGAACTTCCATTACCGTCACTGGACCATGTTTATGTCGAGATTCTGCGTGTTGGCAATTTCCCGGAGGATTACAAAGACATGCAGTTACCACCGGCGACGAAAGCGTCAGAAATCACGAATAACACGCCGATGGAGATTAAATTCAATTTCGCGGACACGAACGGTAACGCACTTACGCCGTTACAGTTCAATCTGGTAACCATGCTGAATAATGGTGTTGGTGGTACTATGAAACCGCTCGTGAATGGCATGCCGAATGGAAAAATGCTCATGAGTAATATCGAGAGAGCGAGAAATCCTCAAATTGATATCGAAATTGACAAGATGGAAAAAGAAATTGCGGCAATCGACAAGAAGAATGAGGATAAAGCTGCTCATGAAAAGACGGCTGCCGATTCCACAAAACAGTCGCAACTTCAATTGGGAGTCTGGTCTATAAATCTTGCGAAACAGTTAGTCGATGTAGATTTCGAGTATGTCATTTATGCCGACTATGATGGAAACACGATTGACCTGGTCACCACTCGCAAGATGACGGAAGAGGAAAAGAAAGCGAAAAAAGGCGGAAAATCCTCCCGTAAAAAAGCGAGTGAAGAAAAGGAAGCCGAAGATGATGGTGGTTTCGGCGGAATGAAATTTTAAACCGGCTGGGAGGCATTTTGCCTCCCTTATGATACCGATATGACAATAATCAACCGATTTTGAGGTTTTTTATGAATAGAAGCATTTTATCCAGCTGGATTTTCGCAATTTCTGTCAGTATGGCATTCTGTGTCGGAAGTGGAATAGTGACTTTCCTCACTCCGTGTCACGCAGGAGTTTTCGACGGAACACCGAAAGCGGTCACACTTCCTGAAGCGGGTAGTGACGAGCCTGTCGGAATCGCGGTTCTTGAGACGGGCAGTAAGACGATTACCATGGAAATTCTCGGTGGTACGACGGCCATCGCGCAGAAAAAAACTTCTAAAAAGAAGAAAAAAGAGGGGGAAGAACCTCAACTTCATGGTTACACGCTGATTGATGGAAAAGCGAAAAAAGAGGGTGAAAAATCTTGGCTCATCAAGTACAACGAAAAAGGCCGAACCGCAACTGCGGCGACACTGACGCACGATGGAAAAACGCTCAACTTCAAGTGGAATACGAAAGTGCCGAAAAAACTTCTGGCTCCGGTAGGAAATTGTGTGTTGAAACTTGTCTGTGAGAGTGAAACGCATTATCTCGCGCTCCGCGAGCCGATTCGGCTGGAGTTAATTGAGTTGAATATAAAGACTGCCTCTGGCTCACTGAAAACACCGAAACTTCAGATTCCGTTTCCATCTCAGGATGTACTGGTTTTCGAGATGCAGAATTTAGGAAAATATCAGCCAGGTAACACTTCCGTCGTCATTCCACCAGCCACGAAAATTTCGGAAATTGACCCGAAAGTTCCGATGCAGATTATGTTTAATTTTACGGACAAGGCTGGTAACGTTCGGCAACCGTTCCTATTTAACATCACACTGAATGTCGGAAACATTTTCGGCGTAACGATTGCGCCGCCGCCGGAACAGGTGAAGCAGGTCGCAATGGAGTTACAGAAAGCGCTGGATCCTCAGATTGATATTACCATCTCGAACCTGAAAAAGCGGAATGCTTCTCTTGCTCAGAAAATGGAAAAACAGCAAGGTTGGCAGCGTGACGGAAAAGACACGAATGAAATAGCCATGAACGAGATGTACATTTGGGCAGTTGGTCATCTGAAAGTTCTCGCAAATGCTCAAGCGAATGTGCGTCTTTATGCGGATTATGGCGAAATGAAAATGGATCTTGTCGTGACGGACGTAGCAATCGCGGCAGAAAATGCTGAACAGAAAAAGAGCAAGAGTAAAAAGTCGCAGAAATCGGAAAAAGAAGAAGGTGAAAGCGACGAAGATAACGCGTTCGGCGGTATGAAATTTTAATTATAAAGCATCTTTTTCAGAGAAGCGGTATTTACGAGGTTTTTTATGGATAAAATCAGATGGAATTTTCGGAAAAATCTTCTTTCCTCCGCGAGACGGCTGGCTGTCGGAGCGTGTGTGGTGACGCTTTTCATTTCAGGAACCGTTTTCGCAATGGAAAATAATGCGGAAAATGGAGCGAAAAATGAAACTGAAAATCTTGTTGACGCAGAGAATTTCATCTGGAAAACTCAACCAATTGAGGCATGGGTGAAAGTTCTGGAAGCGTCCCTGAATACGTCGGTAGACAATCAGAATGAAAAACTAGACGGAAAGTCAGAAAACGTTTCCCGGAAGTCTCAGAAATCGAAAAAAAGTAAAAAAGCCAGTAAGGAAAAAGCAGAAAATAGCGAGAATACTCCGACAATCCGTGAGCAGTGGTATGCTGCGTATGCGTTGGGTGAATACGGAACTGAGGCGGTTTCAGCCGTGCCAATTCTGTTAAAACGTCTAGAACTCGAGGCGGGAGCGGATGATGACGTGCGTGCATGTATTCTTTTTTCGCTCGGCAAAATCGGTGATCCATCTGCTTTTTCAGCTATCTGTGACGCGTTTGACTCAGAATATCCGATTATGCGCCGAACCGCAGCGATTTCCGTCGGTTTTTTCCCGGAATTATTGAAAAAAGAGACGGAAACCGTCACAAAAATGGCGTCGATTCTCGAAACACGTTCCGAAATGGAATTGCCGTTGGCAACGAACTGTGCGGTAACGCTCTGGGTTCTGGGCGAAACGGAGACGGTGTATGATTGGGTTTCCGCGGCGTTGGCTTCTGATCGGAAAGACAGTTTCACGCGCAATTTCGAGATTTATCAGGCGCTGTCGGCCGTACGTCAAATTCTGACTCGAAGTGGACTGGAAACATTCAGTGATGAAACGGATGCCCTAACAGAACGGATAACGGAGCTCGTCCAGAAATCCCGGGATACGGATGTGGTGCTCAGCGCATGTGAGATTCTCGTGCAACTTGGCGAGGCGGCAATTCCAGCTGTTCTGAGGGCAATAAATTCAGA
>JAUNAI010000365.1 GCA_030527705.1 Planctomycetia bacterium
ACTTACGGAAATGGTACTACTTACGGAAATGTATACGGAAATGGGCATCATCATGCCGACTTTTCTGAAACTGCGCCGACTCGGACGTTCACGATTCACCTTCCACAGCGCGCGTCAGTTGATACGGCAGAAGTCTGGATTGACCGTCAACCCGCCCAGTACGGCACTCAGCTAAAACGGCTTTCCGCGAATGTCCTACAGGTTACGCTTCTTCCGACCTCCCAGCCACGTCAGCCACAGACCGTTGAAATTCGGTATCAGTTTAATACGGAACCGCTACAGGGAGGAGGACGAGATATGGAAATCCCCTATGTAAAGGATTCCACCTGGATTCGCGGACTGTACTGGCAACTGATTCTCCCCTCTAACATGCACCTATTTCAAGCACCGACAGGATTCGCACTGGAATATCGTTGGGGCTGGGGTCCCTGTTTCTGGGGACGGCTTCCCATCTGGGAACAAGAGACACTGGAACGCTGGTCCGGCGCCGTCACCGCAACGCCCGTTCCACTGCGGATGAATCGTTATGTACTCGCAGGAATGGGGTCAAATGAGACTTTAACCCGAAAAATCACAGTAGGATTCGTGAATCGTACGACGTTAGTGACGATTATGAGTCTCGCAGTTTTCCTCCTCGGAATCCTGTTCCTGTACCTGAAAATCTTGAGCAGGCCACTCCCGCGACTTATCCTGTTCATTATTTTAGGCGCTTTCGCAATTCGGTTCCCGGAATTCGCCCTGCTCGGCCTTCAGGCAGCGACGCTGGGAGTCTTACTGTTCTTTGTGTCGGTCATTTTCGGGCTGAAACAGAAATTCCGACGCAAGATGTTCGTTTATGAGCCGTCCGAGGAGAATACGGTTCATCATGAAATTGTCGTCCCTACGATTATCGCGCCAGCAGAAGGGTCGGAACACGCGTTCAAGACCATTACCTATGAACAAGATATGGGCGTGGCGAGTAGTAATGAATCGACGATTTTCAGAAAGTAAGGAAAGAAAACGATATAAAAAAACGACGCAGTCATAAACACCTCCCTGAACAGGAGAGGCTAAATCAACCTATTTATTTTTATGTTATTCCATAACCGTTTTCCATTTCGTTTTTACCTGTTTATCCTCCTTGCGCTGACGTTTTTCATCTCAACGCAGACGGTACAGGGGGAAAGTATGGATTCTCCGGCGGTCGAGGACACTTCCGAAATGCGTTTACCTTTCCGTCGGGTTTATATTCCGGAAGAAATGTTACCCGCTATTCCGACGCATGGGGAAGCATATTGGCCCATTCCTGCTGAGGAATTCGAGTTGTGGGCAACGCAGAAAATTCACGGAACCCAGGAAAACGCACACCATTCTCGGACGGTTTTCGCAGAAGAGGCTGTTTATGAAGCGAAACTGGTGGAAAATCGCTTTTTTACAGGAACGGCAACGTTTCGATTACGAAAACTTCCGACACTCGCGCACCTGAGTGCTGCCACAACACTCACAGGAAACGGAATTTCTTACACATGGGATTTTCCGCCAGTCAGTTTCGCATTCGACAATTTTCTGAATGTTCAACCGGAAGAGAAACTCCCATTTTCACGGCGAAATTTCAAGTTTTCCCCATCCGGAGCCGGAGAAGTCACGCTCCAGACGGACGATTTTCGAGTCGACGGTATTCCGACGGAAACGCTGTCGCCAGACGGAATCTGTCACGCAGAGCTCGGTTGGTCTCAGAGCGTCACGCCAATCGAAAATGGAGTGTTACGGCTCGATTTATCTTGGATTCCCGCAACGGATACACAGTATGTTTTCACTCTTCCCGCAGAATGGATTCCAGAAACGGATGAGGGAATCATCACACTCAATTTACCAGAAAATGAAAGTGAAACAGAAACTAAAACGGCGCTAGATCCTGCGGCAGGTAATGCAGCAGGTTCTACGGCGGGTTCTGCGGCAGATGTTACGTCAGATACTGCGTCAGAGAAAATTTCTGATACCAATTTATCTCCTAGTATGGAAATAAAAACTGGAGTAGTGACCGATTGGCAGACATGGCGGATTTCTTTCGGTGGGAGACAGCGCGCGACGGTGATTTTTAGGCGGAAAGACGCGCCGAAACTGCAGGACGCACCGATTTCTGTATCCCAGAAGAATATTTATCAATTCCGAAAAGAAGGAATGGATGTTTTCGTTCAGATGAATCTGAATTCTTTGCTCGAAAGTGCCAAATTCTCGACAAAACCAACGCGAGAACTGCGTGTGTTGATGGAAAATCACCTGATTCCGCAGAAAATTCGCTTTAATGAAGTGGAAGTTCCATGGAAAAGTGAAGTAAAAACCGTGTCGGAAACAGAAAACACATCGGAAAATGGCACTGTCGTGACAATTTTCTTACCGGAAGAACTTCAGGGTGCCGGAAATCGGCTAGAAATTAACGCAATCGGAAATCTCGATACGTGGCTGGCGGAGGGGATGATAGGACTACGAGCGTTGCCACGTGTGCAACTTCTGAATTCTCTACGACGGGGATGTCGGACGGAAGTTCAGGTTTATTCTCCGTTGGAAATCGTTGATTTTTCGCTGAAAGACGCGGTTATTTTAGCGAATCAGCAGAAACCGGGACTGGAACAGACGCAACTGGAATTTATCGAGTACTCCGACGTGGCGCGATTCGAAATGATGCTGGCACGACTGACGCCGAAACTCCGAATCGATCAGGCGACGGCAATCAATTTTCAGGAACATGAAATCTCGGCGGTCATGGAGCTTCAGGCCTCCGTCGACAGTGGAGAATGCTTTGAAATTCTCGGCCTCGTGGATCGGTCATGGACGATTGATGCCGTGGAATCTGGAGAAGTTACCATTTCGGATATTTCTGGAAAATCGGGCGAGTCAGGAACGATTGAAGACTGGAATCTGGACGTGTCACCAGGAAATGTCCATCAAGCGCTCTCCGATTTAGACCCCACGGGAGCATTACCGGGAAAATTGACCGCGTCAGGGTGGAACCTTGATTCACTAGGCATTTTACGGATTCAGCTGGCGCACTCGATTCGGCCGGGATATCCGATTTCTCTGAAAATCCGCGCGCGTCGACTCGGTTACGCGAATAATTTTACATTTACAGGTATTCAGCTGACACCACTTTATTTTCCAGCATGCCAGATTGGACAGTCATGGCTGGTCTGTGGTTCATCGACGACGTGGAAAGTTCATTTTATCCCACCGTACCGCGAGCAAGATGTATACTGGACAGCGATTTCCGCAGGTCCGGAACGCCGTTTCATGCCGGGAAATGGTGAGGCAGCGCATTCTGTTCATTCGGTGACGCAGGTAACGGAGAAGCCTGAAATCGTCGCGGAAACGTCCCCAATGGAAAGTACGCCAGAAGTCGGAATCGAAACGGATTCAGGAACCGAAACAGGATTAATAACCGATTCTGAACTTGAAAACGGAAACGGAAATGGAAATGGAAAT
>JAUNAI010000050.1 GCA_030527705.1 Planctomycetia bacterium
GCAAGCGTTTCCGTAGGTGGTTCCATGGTAATTGGTTCTACGTAAGTTTTCACGGTTCCTACCGCAGGTTTTGGCTCCGACACACGATATAATTCCATTTTCCTTTCATTTCGCGTTGCTGAAACGACGTCTGGAAAGACCATCTTTTCCTGAAATTTCATGTGTGATGGGTTTATATTCTGGGCGTCAGAAGGTACATTAAAAATCAGAACGAGCAGGGCAGTAAGGAACAGGATGGTAAAGAGACGACCTAAAATGCAGGCAGAGAAACTGACGGTAATGTGGACTGGAATACTGATAGGAGTGCGGACAGACAGGAAACGGAATGAACATACGTGTAACATTTTCGGCCTCGGTGAGGGGTTCTGGATTCGGTATTTCGGATGCGTTTATGGAATATTTTTTCATATATAATGAAATTATCGGCATGTTTCCGTTTCGTTTACAGAAAATGGGAAAAATAGCCGAAAATTGATAAGAGAAAGGGAAAATAGAATATTAAAAGACTCACACGGATAAAAAACATACGGACATACAGGTAACAGACTCGTACGGATAAAAAACGACGGGTAAAAACGTATAAGGATAAAAAGATGAAAACCTTAATGACGCAGGTAATCGCGATTCTGGTCTTATTACTGGTCGGTTTTTTCATGTTGAACCAGTATGGGAGTAGCCGTGAGGAACTTCTGGAACTGGGAACGCTCCGGAGTGAAAATGAGACGCTACAGAGTGAGAATCGAGAACTGACGCAAGAAAATGGAGAACTGACGCAGAAGAACGAGACGCTCAATCTCGCGAATCGGTATCTGAAAACGGACAGCCGGACAGCACGAATTGAGGTTCTGGAACAGAAAATGGTTCCTGGAAGTGAAACGGAAGTGGCTCAGACACGGATACGATTTACGGAATTTGATCCGGTAACAGGGAGTATGGTCGCGAAACCAACGGAGTTCACGCTGGAGGGTGATCGGGTTTATGTCGACGCTCTGACGGTAAAGTTCGATGATATGCTGGTCGAGACGGCCGATGTGCTGAAGAATCGGTCGCTGGTCTCTTTTCAGAGGATTTTCGGTGAGAAACAGGCTCCTGAAGATGGATTTCGGATTGACGCGGAAGGTCAGATTCCTACGGTGTATCGTAGCGGTGGGGAAAACGAAGAAGTAACCGAGATGGAAAAAGCAATCTGGGCGGATTTCTGGGCAATTTCGAACGACCCGGAACGTCAGAAAGAGCTGGGAATTCGAGCAATTCACGGTGAAGCTCCCTCACAGCGTCTCGAGCCGGGACGGATTTATTACCTCGATTTACGTGCAAGTGGCGGTCTGTCGTTTCAAGTTCAGTAGGGGATTTAATTAGGAATTAGTGAATATGGCCTCCAAGGTGAATGTAGGCATATATTAAGGGGGTGAACATAGGTATATATAAAAGTAAAAATATAAAAGAAAATAGGGATAAAGGCTGAAAAATAAAGCCGAAAATAAAACAGAAAAAGAGAAAATGACCTTGACATACTGTGAGATTTCTGTTATAATAGAGTAGTAATTCTGGAATAGTGAACAAAAACAAATACTAAATATTCCGAAAATATGAGTAATGAAATCTTTACAGGAGAACATGTATGTTTAGGTTTAGAAAATTACGACGATTTATCCGAAAATGTGCAGGAATACAGGAGAAGACTTCTCTTCCAGCGGTGCAGTATAATGTTGTGCCGAGTGGAGTGGATTATGTTTTTCGTCCGGAATCTGATTTTTTTAATCTTCAGGTAAAATTAGTGTTTCAGGCGGCCGGTGGACCATTCGAAACTCCGGGAATGGTTACAGAAAATACGGCAATTAGTCGTAAATTCCTACTAGATTCAAGTTATCATCGCGTCATAAATATCGGTTCTGGTGTCGGTACATTCGAGAATGTAGCCGCGCGAGAGAATCCGGAAATTTCTTTCGTTGCGAGCGATTATGACCGAGACTCTGTAGAGTGGTGTCGTAAAAATCGGCCAATGAAAAACGTAGAATACTGTACCGACTCTATTACACAATTATTAGAACGTTTTCCACCTTTTGATTTGGCGGTTTCTATTGATGTCATTGAGCATATGGAAAATTATAAACGTTTTCTGGATGACTTCGTGAAACTTGCGCCGAATGCAATTATTGCGACACCCAATCGCGATCGATATGACCATATTGAGCACATGATAACGCCTCCCTATCCATATCATGTCCAGGAATTTGATGCGGGAGAGATGTTTTTTATTCTGAGAATGTATTATCGTCATGTGAGGTTGTATGGAATGCCTTCCTATGATGAAGAACGTATTGAGAAAATGGGAATATGTACGCGTTGGCCTGTGATTATTGCGTTCTGTTCCAATGAAGATTTAGAAAAAAACAATTCAGATACAAATTCCATAAATCCATGAGTAAATTATCAAAATTTCTGAAACGAACCCGAAAACGATTGCTATTTCCGAGTCTCGCGACATTCGAGAAACGGTTACAGTACCTAAATGATAAAATTCTTGTCCTACAGTCGGGCCTATGGGATGAGAATTATTATCTGTCACAGTCGAAAGACATTCGACTTGATAATATGGAACCGTTAGACCACTACCTACAGATTGGGTGGAAACTAGGATATGAACCGTCAGAGTATTTCAGCGGAAAAGATTATTACCGTGAAATACCGTCAGAACTGGGAATTGGTGCGTTCATTTATTATCTTCGGTATGACCGATGGAAGCCTTATCCGGTTTTCAATCGGAATATTTTCCCAATTAATGAGGAAGATATTCGGATTTATCGTGAGAAAAAATCGCAACGACATTCCAAGAAGGTCGTTTACACGTGTATTACGAATAATTACGACGATCTTCACGCGATCCGTGCACATCGATATATCGCACCGGAATGGGATTATGTCTGTTTTACGGACAATCCAGAAGTAATTGCTCAGAAAACTGTAGGGATATGGGAAGTACGTCCGCTTGTTGTCACGAATCTCGATTATACGCGTCAAAATCGATATCACAAAATCCTTCCACATCGGATTTTTCCGGAATATGATGAGAGTATCTATATCGACGCGAATATAAATATTTTGTCGCCATGGGTATTCGAGCGAATAAAAGAGATGAAAACAGATTTTGTTCTGCCTCAACATGCGTTACGTACCTGTATATATCAGGAAATGGAAGAAGTACGGACTTTAGGCTGGGTAGATAATACACTTGCCGAGGAACAGTTGCAGGCGATTCGTAAGTCAGGGATTCCATATAATTATGGACTTTCAGAGAATCGTTTCTTGTATAGAAAACATCATAAACCCCAAATGGTATCGATGATGGAGGAATGGTGGCAGTGGCTGATTCAATACACGCAACGAGACCAACTTTCACTGATGCCGATTTTGTGGCGGAACACTCTACAGCTTGAGAAATATACGTTTCCCAGTACACAATTACAGCCACAAAATTTTTTGATCTTTCGCCACACTGCTCAAGTTTTGAACGATAAAATTAAATAGCTTGGAAGAAATATTTTTCCCAGTCTGTTTAGTTTCCTTTTATACATGCAGATTATTGGAGAGGTAATACATCTAATTCATTGAGAGACGACTCGTATCGCGTCTTAGAAGTGACGAAAATCACACATTTTACCCTTAAATGTACCCAGAAATTGCCGATTTAAACCTAAAATCGACGTTTCACCTTATAGCAACGCGAGACGTTCCGTTCCCTAAAAAATGAGCCTCTTCTCTTTAGCATTTACTCTTGGTAGCCAGTCTATTTATTGAACATCTATACGTAACACGGAACCCCGACCACACGAGGGCTACTTCATTGGTTCTGATTCAATGAAAAAATCTCCTTTTTTTGTAAAAAAATCTTGTTCTATTATTGACTAATCTCCTGAACATGGTACAATAAAATAAAAGTATAGTTTCATTCCGGCAGAAATTTTGTTTTTTTACCTTGTATATTCTACAAGAAATCATTCTTTTTAATAATTATTTCTCCGGGACGCCGTTACTGTAGGAACCTTCATTTCCCGGACATGGATATCGGAGGAACATTCATTTTTGGGTGAAAACACTCGTAGGAGGATTTTATGTTTTGCAAGAGACTTTTTATGTTACTGTTGCCGACGTTGTTTCTGGTCGGCTGTGGAGCGGATTCGGTCAACGACGCGAAAAATGCTGCCACGGTTTATCTGAATTTTCAGTGCGACTGGCAGAGCGTAAAACAGGCGTTTACTCCCGAACAAAAAGAGGCGTGGGAGGATGTTTCTGTGGAGGTTGCCTCCGATTTTGACGACGTTCTCGCCTCGCTGTCGGACGAAATGGAACAGATTCGGCAGACGACGAAAATACCGACGTGTCAGTGGCAGTTTCCGTTCAAGGAAGAGGGCGTTCTGACGGACATAAGCGTCGTGGATACCCTGAAATTCATGGCGCAGTCGCTATTGGTCAACGCACGGAAATCGTTTTCGCTCAAAAATCAGTCGGAGGGAATAAACGATATTCTGTCCGACTTTCGTCTTACTCGGCAAGTCGGGAAAATCGAGTCGATAACGGCAAAATTAATTCAGTGGGAAATCGAGGACTCGGCGATTGCGCTTCTTATGTTTTACCACGAAGATTTCGACGCGGAACTGCGCAACTTCCTGAAAAACGAACTTTCACAGCTTCTGCCAACCACGTCCGCTGTCGAAACGCTGGCACAGGAAAAAGAGTGGTTCTGTTACTGGATTCAGAAGAATTTCCCGCCTGAAAATCTGGAAGAATATCCGTTTTTGGAAGATTTTATCGCCGCGATTGATAAACATCCATATTTCAGTATGTGAACCGAAAGGGGATAAGTCGGCATTTTCAGAAGTATTACTTCATATTGTCGGAATGTTTCACCTGTCCCAATGAGGAAGTTAAGGAGAAAATTTCTATGTTGCGGACCAGCATGATTGACGGTTTTCTGTACAGCTATACGATCTCGGATATTGTGGAAATTGGACGGAAAGAACAGGGAAATCGCACACTGTGGAAAATGATTGCGCTGGCTTTAGAAAAAAACAATAACTAGATTGGATTATAATTTTGAAATTTATTTGATTTTACATCCAAATCGTATTTACACACAGAATTCACGCAGGCAGACTGATTCAATGAACCAGATTTTAATTATATTTCTGACTTTCCTCGCCACCCCAATGGTTCTCAAGCAGGTAGACATCGGGGCAGGCATTCCCACATTTTTCGATTCGAATGTAGAGCAGGTTAATTCAACGTCCGAAATTTTCACGTAATGGCTATAGCGGTTTGGGAAGTGGGAAACCGCAGAAAGGCAGTTTCCGTCTGACGCCTATCAAATCCAACTTCTTGTGTGAAGCCAGGACGTTTTGGACTTTCAGGACCGCCTGAAACTAGGGCTTCTAGCGTGCTTCTCACGGAATATGCAAACGGGCCAGTCTTGGCTTATGACGTGTTGTCAAATGTCGTAGTCGACGCGGTATGAAAGGAACCGGCGCATGGAATTGGGAACGAAAAAGTTGGAAAGGGAAAGCTATGCTAACCGTTCTTATTCCTATATGATGATTTTCCGGTAGATTCCACGCCGCAGAAACTCGAGGAGAATCGCGATTTTGAAGAACAATTCGTAGAATATCTGCGTGCCGTCGATGTTGGTCCCAACAGCTAGGATCAGCGACAGCTGTGCGTTTATCTTAAAATTTGATGTACTGCCGATGAGATTCGCCGTTTTCGATTCCCACTTATTCCCGAGCAGGAAAAGATAAAACACCAACGTTATGTCGATGATTTTGAAGAGATCTTGAATTATGAGGAAGTTTTTCCAGCCCCACTTAATGAATAAAATAGGAATATTCATCAAGTGTGTTTTCATAATGCACTTCTTTATCACAAAATCGTTTTCCTACTTACTCTCCCTCTTAATCAGGACAGAAACACTCAGGGTACACGGTGGTATATTTTTGTAATGCCTCCTTCTTTATCACAAAATCCATTGTGATGTATTCCTTTATTAGGCATTCTCCCCATCCCTTGTTTTACGCCCGATAACATTTATTATGTGCTAAACAACACATAATGAACATTAACGGAAGTTATTTCACTTTATCCCAGAAGGATATACCAGAATGGTTTAGATATATAAAAAGAAAATCAAAAAAATTTACTTGCGTTTACCTTTTACGCGTTTCGTTCATCGACCGAACGCCGACGAGACTAGCCCAATTCTTGCTCGTAACTCTACCACGATAATCTTTTGCAACCTCCGAAACGATACGGCAACTTACTATAACTTGCCCTCGCGGAATGGACTCAAATTGCGATTCCTCCACAGGAAGCGTAACCGACGCGCCGAAAAGCTCAAGTTTAACTTCGCAAACCTGTTCACCATCACGCCGAGTAAATGAGTTTTTAGAAGTGACAACGCCGGGACCAGTGAAAACCAACCCCGCAAAAGCCTCTTCCATCGAAACCGCCTCAAAATCTTTGTCGCCGTCAAAGCTCATTTTTTCAATGACAGGACGGAAAGCACCACCCGAAACGACAACCGAGCCAGACGCACGAACATCAGAGCCTACCTTTTTACCAGAAAGTAAATCAGCAAGTTCCTCGTTAATCTCAAGATTAACGCGCCCCCCTAAAAAGTCAATTTTTAGGAAATTTTTATCTTCTCCATCGTCAGTAAAAGAAGAAAGCCCAGCGAACTGACCCGCACACTTGAAAACGTAATTTTTCATAAAATCTCCTAGTAAAAAGGAACACCAGATATAAAAAAACGAACGAACAAAAATTTCATATTTCACCTACTTTCGACTATCCAAAATACGATCAATCACAGCAAAAAAAACTTCAGCAAAAGTAGGAGAAACCCCCTTTCGAATACGCAATTCACGCCACTGAAGGAAAAAAATTAAAAAACCCATCAGTAAAAGCAAACCACTACAAACTGAAAAAAAACCGTCAAACATATGATAAATCGGACTGAGCATTTCATCCATATTCTTCTGGACTTCATCACCCAAATCCACATCTTTTTGAGCCAAAAGCGACAAAAGTAAATACATAGTTTTTCTCCTTATGAATACATATTAATACAAAAATATTTTTTTGTCAAGTCCCTCCCGTACTTTTTAAAGACAATTCTCTAATTTTCAACCAAATAGTTACAACTTCATCGATTATACTATCTGTAACACCAAACAACCGAAAAGCCCGCGACTTTTCAGAAACATCAAGGGAACCCAAAAAATAAACACTTCCATCCGTGACAAGAACGCCAGGGGAAATAATACTACTTTTCGAGTTTTTCGGAACCTCCGAACCGCTCCCCTCGTCAAAGCGCGAAACGCTCAGATTAACATCAACCGAAATTACATCTGAGGAAACACGAGCAGGGCAGAGTGTAATTTCAACACCATCAGTAAATTTGTCGTATCCACTCACTGTACTGTATCCTTCAGCACTGACGGACGACCGCGAGCGCGTCAATTCCGTACCGACCGAAAGTGTGGCGGAGCGTCCCTCGGAAAGGTAAAGGCGGGGAGTGTTCAAAATCCGCGTCTCACTTAGTCCACCGTCAACAGTCAAATAGGCAGAAAAAAGCGTGTCCAAATTCCAGCTACAGGAAAAAAGATCAACACCTTCGGTAGCCAGTTCAGCCTGAATATCAATTAACTGACTATTCCGCATACGTATAAAAAACACCTCCGCAACATACGACCGCCCCATTTTTTCACGGAGCGACGACACCACGGAAACCACTTTTTTTATATTGTAAACATAATCAGAAACTACGTAACACGTTCCAAAAACTTCAATTTTACCCGTTTCAGACAAACAAGCCTGTAACGGCGCAAGTAAATTTTTATCATTAAAAGGAACACGCAAAACAAAAGAGTAAAAATCAGCTTGCGACGGCTTACCCATAAAAAGTACCCCATCAAAATCCGATAATCCCATCTCATATCGACGAGCAATCGCAAGCAAAAGAGCGTTTACATCAGTTTCCGTAAAAGTACCTGAAATGTAAGTATTATCGGCATCTTTTCCCCACACAATCGAAACTCCAGTCTGATTTGAAATCTCTGTCATTGCAAGAGGAAAAGGGGTATTATCGAACGTCATCGAAATTCTCCCCTCCACCTGCTGAAATTTTTGTTCCATCTCCTCCGTCTTCTGAAATTTCAACGGATCCACACCCGGAAAGGTCTGTAATGGAGTCAGACGGCAACCGGGTAATACTACTAGTACTAGGCACATCGGAAACCCCCAATTTCTTATTTTTGTAGTCAACAGAGTCCAAAACAACGCTTTTTCCCCTATAAAAAAAAACATCACCAACCAAAACACGACCTTCTAACTTGGTAACGATGAAATCTAAACCATAAATATAAACTCCACTCCGATTAAAAAAATCAAGTTCTTTTTCTTCTTTTACGTCCACTGGCGGAGCACGGCGCACAGGTGACGAAGAAACTATAGGACGAACTGACTCTACAGGAAGCCTCGGAACAACTGGAGAAGGCTTCATCTCCAATTGTTCGTCTGGATCCTTAACTGAAACTGAATCCATATCTTTTAAAAGTGCTTTTTCGATAGTTTCCGGCAAATAATCGAAAGCATAACCTACACTTGAAAAAGCAAAATACACTAAAACCGCCTTAATAGTAAGATGATACCAATGTCTTTTAGTAAACCACAACAAGGCCCCTATTCTTGACAACTTAAGACTCGGACGGTCGCCACCTCCCTCATCTTGCATCACGTTACTCTTATAAAGAGCAAAAACTTCAGGCAACAAAACTATCGAACGTTTAGACTGAACTTTTAAAGAACGCCCAACATAATTACCATATAAAACTTCAGCGAATTGACGGAAACAGCCCCAAGCCTCTTTAATAACGTCAATATCAGCAAGCGGAATTCCTAAAAAAGGAATAACTCGACTTTTCACATTCAAAATATGAAAAACGTCACTCGCCATATTAAGAACTGAACGGTTAATATTATCAGGATGTTGAGTTATAAAAATCAAATCATGCCCTTTATGTCGGTGAGTAGAACAATAATTAACGAAGTTATTCATATAATCCTTTGACCCCGTTCCACCGCTTGGCATCAGCTGGTGAACTTCGTCGATAACGATCAACGCATTATTAGGGAGCTTTTCCCACCATTCCGCAACAACACGACGACCAGAAAGCATAGTATAAAAAAAGTCCTCCTCCAAAAAATGAAATTTTTCCTCTACAATATAATTTGAACGTCCATTAATATCCAAATATTTCTGGAAATTCTCAACGTTAAGAGGTATATTAGTATATAATTCACGCTCAAATTTTTCATCCTCACGTTTATCATGGTCAGCCCAGTCAAAAACCATTTGAGCCAACTTACTAACGCCGAAATAACTCTTACCAGAACCCGGTTTACCTACAATAAGCGTAATTGCCATAAATCACCCCGATACCGTCGGAATCCAACTTTTTATAAACTTGTAAACACACCAGCCGACCAAACACACAAAATAAATTCCCATACACGATAAAATTGTATCTACGGGAAAAATCATATCAACGGAATACATGACTGAAAGTACTCCAGAAGCCCCGGACAAATCAACATCAATCGGACATGCCTCTATAATAATATCTAAAATACTTACAAATTGTCTTAAAATCCAATCAATGGCCGAGTAGTACGCCCACTGTACCCAATTCCAGAGGTACTCCCAGCAATCCACAAAAAAATGACCGATACCCGTGAGAATCTTCCAGAACGCTTCCCAAATGGAAACAAAAAAGCCGATTATACCATTAAAAATCAACTTTATTAAATCGCCAAGCCATGAAAAAAATTTACCCATTTTTCATCCTACGCAAAAAGCCGAATGCAGGCATAAGTAGTAAAAAGATAGCAAAAAAACGAAAAAACGGAACGAACTGCCGTAGTAACTTCATTTGTAAAAAGGGTTGCAAAATCCAAAGTAAACCACCAAGAAGAACCAATCCACGGATCAATAAACGTAAATTGATACGGTGAAATTGTACTTGAACCAGAACCGGACCCCTCAAAAAAATTAGTTAAATCTTCCGTTCCAAAAAACTCGTCAAATTTTTCCTTGCAATCATTCCAAAGTTTCTGATAGTCAATTTTCCACTCCGTTGACGATGTATCTATATAAGTATAAGTAGGCTGTTGCTCGCTTAAAAGGTCTTCCGAGTCCTTTACCGTTTTTTCTTCAACTTCCGTATAATCAACCGTCTCAGCGTCCGGAGCGTCACCTAACTCCAAGTTCGTATTTACCTCCGTGTTATTCGTAATGTTAATCGTAGTTCCGTCTTCGGACGCGCTCACAGTGCTGGCAACGGTTGCGACATCGGCGGCATAGTCGCCCTCTTCGGCAGCAATTGCAGACGTAGTATTCTGCTGAAAGTTCACATTTTTTACAGTAAATTGCAGCGGTCCATCATCAGAATCGGCAGCCGTCGCGAGCGTCTGGCCAGCCAGTGTACTCGTGCCCGCCGTTCCGACAGCGTAATCACCGCCAAGCGGGTAAAAATCAACGATTTTTTCATGAGTCGGCGACGCTGGACGATTCCCAGACGGCATATTATACGCCAAGTAATCGAAAGTATAACTCTCGACGCACGAGCGGAACGCACCCGGCACATTATCCGCATTCGGTACACCGGTATAAAAAATACAATAGCTGTAAACGGTTTCATTTCCCGTCGCTACTTGCGCTGTCTTGTACACTTCCGAAACCGTCGGAGACACGGAACAGCCGGAGTAACCGTAGGCTGACCAGTTAAAATTAGTATAAAAATTGGCAAAATCAGCTTTAGCCTTCTCCGCGTCGGCTTCCGTTGCAAAACGTTGACAGAGACCAGAAACAACTGTTTCCGCTTCCTCGTGACTCGTCGAGTAGTTCGGATTTATCGTATCCCAAGACGAAAGTAACGGCAACCACTCCCCATTATAGTACGCCCATGTGGCATCAAAAGGAACATCAGCATTTTCAGGGTCAGACGGTTCCGGGTCTGGATCAAGGTCCGGTTCAGGAGTTCCATATTCTGGAGTAGTCACTTCTATCATAAACCAGTTTACAGAACCCCCATACTTTGTAACATCTTTTAACTCTGAAATCGCTGCCGAAATTTCGTTTGCGTATATAGAAGTTGTAAAATAGCTAAAAAGTACATTACTTTTTGAAAGGACACACCACTGAACTACAGAGCTAGCGCCAAAACGTACAGGAAAAACACCAGCGGCATTACACGTAAAGTGGGGAAAGGGAAAGCTAGGATATTTCTTTTTTATCGACAAAAGACCATCATAATACGCTTGTGCATCTTCTTCGCAAGAAAAAAGAGCGGCGGAGTTAGAAACTTGCACCTCTTCCGTTGCAGTTAAAGAAAGAGTATATATCATGCCCTCCTTGATAATATACTCACCCTCTGGAGCATTTTTGATCGACTCAACCTCTTGAGCAAAAACACTCTCAAGCGTGATGGACGCGAGTAGTCCAAAAAGTAACACGAAAAAACGGAAAATTTTCATGGTTTCATCTCCTTTGCATAAAGCTGATGTACAAAACCGACCCCCACAAGAGGGCACACGAAACAAATGTATATAAAACACAGTCTTTAATTACTGGTAACTCTTCGAGAAGAGTTATTACCTGTGTCTGATAGTCTACATCACCTTCTCCCGGAGTCGTCTCTACTGTAATGTCAGGAGTAGTAACATCAGGAACTATATAAATAGCCGTGTAGTTATCTGAGTCCGTTCCATCACTATAAGTAACTTTAACATAAACTCTTTTTGCTCGATAGTTCGTCGTCAGATTATAAGTACTCCCGCCCGAAACTTGCGGAGAAACTACATTCATATTTGACAAAGACGTTCCTACTTTAACTGTAATTGATAAAGTACTCACTACCGTTAAAACACCCGTTTCATCATCAAAAGTCACTTCAGGCTCATACAAAGCCCCATACACTGAAGAAGTAAAAAAAGCAGGCAACGCAAAAAGCAAGTAAAGGAAAAAACTAAAAACACAAACCTCACTTTTCACGCACCCACCTCTCAAAAGATTACATTTCTTGTTTCAAAATCCATTCGACGTCGCTGTTCTAAAAAATCAGAATATTGACGTCTCACGTCGGCATACTTAAAATCACTAGTATCATAACCAGAAATTTCTAGCCACACCGACTTCTGAACATTAACTAAAGAAATGTCTTTCTTGGAAACTTTCTTTCTTCCAGTACCTAAATCATCAAGTGTAATTTCACCAACTACCACTTTATAACCTAACATTACAACGAAAACCGCAAAAATTATCCCCTCAGAGAAGGTAATGGTACTTGCTAGCTCCTTTGCAACATCCTTCAGTACACTAGAAAAATCAATCTCAAAAGCCGGCTCAATTTCTTCAGCATAACACAAAGGCGAAATCAGCAAAGCCAAAACAAAAAAAATTTTTCTCAACATGCTCTACTGACCCCACCTAAATTTAAGTTCCGCTAAAAAATCCTTTTACAGTTCTCCAGCCAAGTTTCAAAGCCCAAATAGCAACGACAATACCCAAGCAAGTACCAATAGCACTTTTCAAGGTACCTCCGAGGCTAGTAAGCGCGTCTTCAATCTTAATCTGAGAAATAGAAGTATCAAGAGTGATAGACCCATCTTGTGCACTCACCAAACCCGGAGCGACAGCACCTGCAACGGCAAGCATTCCGAGAAAAAAACGAGCATTAGCACTACGCCACATTTCACCAATTTTAACGAACATCTGATAACTCCTCAATTGTATACCAGCCTCGCATGAACATATTCAAAACCATGCTCTGACAGAAGCCGACAGCAACCAATAAAACGAAAAAATCTAACATTAAAACACCTCCGCGAAAGGATAACCTAGTATCGACAAGAAAACAAAGTGTAACAAAAAAATTCCATTTTGCTACACAAGAAAAGTAAAAATAATTTTTTAGTACCGTAAAAAAGGGCACTAAAAAAACAACTTTTTTTAATTTGTTACATATTCGATTAAAAAAATGGTACCAATATGTAACAAATGAACTCAAAAAGCGTCGGAATCGTCGTAATCTTCACCTTCCCAGCCGTCGCCCTCAAATTGTACAAAGTCCCATTCAAAGCCCGGAGACTTCTGTATTTGTATATCAGAAACACACGCAAAAGAAGGTTTTCCGGAAACCGTAAAGTCTCGCACTATTTCCGCCACTATTTGCTTATCTATTATTTTATCGAGCACTTTTTCCGCGAACGTATCCAGCAACTCAGAAACGTACTCTTTCACCTGTTCAATACGTGAAACCTTATCTATCGTCGTTGAAACCGCAGACGCGAGGCAACCTAACCCCTGAGAAATCACTCGTGAAACGCACGGAGCAGGGCGGAAAGGTTTATACTCTTTCAAGTCTTTTTTCGTCGTCGGGTGGCGGTAGTCCTTCGCGAAATGGAAGTAGTAGTTGAACGCTTCGCGCACACGGTCCCAGAGACCGCAATTCTCGATCTCGTTTTCCGACCCGCGTACCTTTTCACGCTCCAAAATACGGAACCAATCCGACGAGGCAATGTCCAGCAACGCCCAAGCCGACTCTTTCAAATTATCGAAATTTTCGATACCATAACGGCGAAGAAAAGGACGCCGAAAGCGGTATTCTACACGGGTTAAATTCTCCGGCAAAGCCGCCATTTCTTCACCCAAAACATGCCGGGAAAACGTTTGATAATAAACACTATCCGCCTGTTCAACTTGCGCCCGTTTATCATAAATACACAGCTCTGCATTATCAGAGCGTACTGTTATTGTCTCCGTTCTGCCGGTTTTCAGATTGGAGTTTGTCTGATATACGCCCCGACACCGCGTCACGATTTTTCGCCCAGTCATCGCCTTCACGAACTCCGAAATATCTACAGGTAAAAGTACCTGCATATCTACGCGGGAAATTATCTCACTTTTTACCCGGTATCCCTCAACTTCGAGACTTTTTTTCAGAGCCTCCCATGCCCGAAATAAGTCCGTTTTTACGAGGCACTCAAAACCAAACCGCACATGAACACCCGGTATACTGCTTTTCGGGTTGCTGTGGATATACAATTTCACGCCCCGCGATTCCATCACCCATTTATATTTCGCCCAGCCGACACCCGCGCCCATCGGTCGCATCTTCCAGACAAAACCACCAAATTCAATATAACTTTTCGCCTCATCTCCATCATCGGCGGCTTGCTTTGCAACGTCAAGACGCTGACACAACGGCGCAAATCTTTCGTCCCATTCACCCTCAACACTTGCCTCACAGCCGCCATCATAGCCGCCCCAATTTCGGGGGAAATGGTACTTCACAGGCCCCATGTTATCGGCAGGGGCCACGGCGTTTTTTTCTTGCTCCAGAACCGCTGGCGGTGCGGTGCGCTCGGCCGCGCAGTCGCACCCGCCAGCCGGTTCCTTCGCTCCCGCTGCAATCAGCTCATGAACGGTATCTACAAAAGTCGTATCCGGCACAAACTCAAGGTCGAACTCGGACGGGATAATAAAGGGACTGTCATTTTCACGGGCGTACTGTTCCGCAAAATTCAAAAGGTCTTCAGTAGATCGCATAAGGAAAATCTCCAAAGGGAAAACCAAAACAAAAAACAACAAACTCCACAACAAACAGGGGTTCCGTCCCCATTGTCCTCTACCATCGACCGCCGCCAACGGCTCCACTCACTCCAAGCCGGGCACGTTCCGAAAATCGCTTAACGATTGAGAAAAAAATTTTTATCCGTTTCTCTACTAAAAATTTTTTTCCCTGCACTACGATTTTCTACACTTTTACCCGTCTCTCCGTTCGTTCCCGCCTCCTGTTGGGCGAGCGGCGGACGACGGCGACGGACAGGGGACTACAGAAAAACCACTAAATACCTAAAACTTCGTTGAAAGTATAATATTTTTAATGGTTTCGCGAATTTCCCCGAATGTGAGAAAATACACGTCGTCGCCCGTCGGAAAGTGAGAACGACAATAATCATCTATAGCATCGGCGGTACTCATTCCGTAAATATCACGAACTAAGCACAAAAAATCCTGAAAACGCGTCAGGTACTCCAAGTAGGAACGGTCTGTAAAATTATTCCCCTCTGCAATATCTGCAAGCCGAAAACCATAAACGAGCGCAATTTTTTCGGTTATATGCTGCGAAAAAATATCTACGAGCGACATAAACCACCCCTTTATAAAAAAATCCACTTCCAAAAAGTAGGGCGCGTCATCGGCGCGCGATGAAACGCCACCACTCAAAAAAAGTTTAGAAAATCTTCCAAAATAGAAAAATTTTCACAAAATGCACTATAAAATTTTATACATTTTCAGGTTTCGGCGCGTCCGTTTCCGTTCCGGTTTCGGGTTCAGCGCGCTGATGGGAAGCGACGGCAAGACAGGAATCGAAAATTTCGGATAATGCTTTCTCATGCTCATCACGAGAAACAACCACACCTCGCGTTAAAAAATCGGTTTTATACTTCTTCAAAACACCAACCAATTTTTTACTCACTCGTCTTGAATGCTCGATAACAACGGAAGAAACGCCGTCGAAATACTCCAAGACGAAAGAATTATAATCTTTCTCTTCACCTTGTGAATTTAAAACGAGCCGAGTATATCCCGACTGCAAATAAAGCAACTCGGAAAACTCCTTAACTAAAAATTGCGCTTTTGTCATTCTTTCCCCTCCTCATCAGAAACTAGAATCGAAGGCGTGGACGATTCCGAAACCGAAACAGGTTGCGGCGAAAAATTCGCCCCCCATGTTTCCAAAACCGACCATTTAGCAACCGGCAAAGTATAAGTATAGCCAAATTGCAAACCCATTGCAAAAACAAAAAGTAGCACAGCAAAAACAAAAACGCCCACCCAAGCACCCCAAATCGTCTCAATCTTCATCTTCCAATATCTCCTTATAAAGTTTATCAAAACCGTTAATTTGCCCCGTCTCAATTTCTCTAAATCCGTCTTGCAGCTGCTGACGAACTGAAACATAAAACCGACGCAAACTCCGTTTGTCCTCCCGAAAATCAATCTTGCAAATGTTATATTCCGTCTGGCGAGGAATCACGCCCGCATCGCCCAGCCCGTGAATGTAACCACGAAAAGCCCCATCAAAATACCGAAAATCGACTTTATCCATGTAATAAAAAACATTCTCGATATATTCGCGCGACTTGTCAATAATTTTTTTCTGAGCCTCCTTGCTCAAAAAACTTCCTTGCATTTAGTCCGCCTCCTCCTTTAACAATTCACTTAAAGGAACAATATTTAATATTGCTTCAACTTCTGGAGATGTATTACGACAATTACGCGCAATGTTCTTACGCAAATCTTCAATCTCTTCAAACTTTTCCATAAAATGACGAATGACAGGAACCAAAGGAACCGGTACTCTCATAGTTACACTTTCACAACCACATCGCCCACCTGGATCTTTTGTACAAATCGGCACCAACTTGCCATCTGCACTTTTTCGATACCGCTGACCGAACAAATACAGCACCTTTTCACGATGCTTCTTAACGTCCTTTTTTGCCATTTTTTATTATCCTCATTTGTAACACAATATATATCTAAAATCACTTTATCCCGACAATCCACCGGGATAAAGTGCCCTAATTTCCGGTTTCTTATGCGTTTCAACACATAAGAAACAATAATCGACGTGACCCAATTGTTAAATTCTGCATTTTCTGTATAATGTAAATTTTCTTTATTTTCACTACTTTCATTTTTTACAGGGCAGTTAAAAATGGCTAGTAAGTACAAATACGCAAATGGAAAAAGGTATCGTCTGACGACAGAGGGTGATTGGCAATTCTGTCCCAGAAAGAGCGGTAGTAATGGTAAGTATGGGTGCAAAACGCGTCGCCTTCGTGTGCCGGAAGAACTTGTTCCGGCTGTACTTTCTCTTATGGAGAAGTTCGCGGAAATCGAGCAAATCCGGCGCAATATTGAAGGTAATATACTTAATACAAGTCCTGAGGCTTTTTTGAGGTTACAAGATGGAAGAAAAAAAGAAGAGCGAGAGGAGCCAACTTTTAAAAAAAGTGCGGGGTTCTTTGTTGAAAATTTATCAAGCAAAAAAGGAAGGGGATATAAGAAGTACCCTTTTTGCAATCGGTAGCTTACGCGGTTTTTTTCACGGTGCGGGTTTTAGTGGTTTAATTCCACCGATTACTGAACACCGTTTATCGGCTATTGATTTTGAGCGCCTTTCCGTCGGCGAGGCTCGGCAACTAGTCGAGTATCATTTGCGGGATGGGTTTGAAATTCTTGACGGTACGCGTTACAGTTACGTAAATGAAATTTTAGAAGAGGTGTTAAATGCGTGAATTGTTTTTGGGGTTTGCTGGTTTCGTGATGGCGTTGACGCTTTTTATTTTTGGCGTTCAGTTCGGCGTTGGTTACGCTGTTCCGCTTGTGGAGTTGTCGAAGTGTCAGGCAGATTTACTGACACCGGTTACCGTTCCTGGTGTTGCCCCAGAAGGTGCGACCTTGTCAGCGACTAGTAGTGAGCGGTCAATTTTGGTGGAGGAGGTTGAACAATGATTCCAAATTTGATTTTTTGGAATTATCTTTCTCATTCTCTTTTTAAGTGCTGTATCTATTGGAAAGAGATCGAGAAATACGGGGAACATTTGCCGGAAGAGCTTTATTGTGGGAAAATGCAGGCTTTGGCGTTCGAGTCCGTTCGATTTGATACGGCGGCTCTTCTTGCTTCTCAGCTTTTCCGCGGAAATGTTGGACCGCGTTTACACATGATTTTTCAAGATTTTGTTTATCGTACTCGGCATGTTACTTTGGAAAAGTGTCAAACCGCCGTAAAGAATGCTTTTGAAGATTCACACTTTCTCGCGCCATCGAGCGCGCCGAACGGTGATAAAAAATAGAGTTTCCAGTGGTGGTACTGTTGCCGGGTTGCGTTGCGCCTTGGGCGAGCTCCGCCTGTCGGGCGGGATCCGACAATGGAAGAGCACACAGGACGAATTTTTCATAAAAGACGCGGGCAGGGTGCATGTTTCGCCTTGTCCGCCTAATATTTCCATTTCTGAGGATTTCCACGTGTTGTGTAGGGAGGCATTTTCAGTTTAGGGGTAAACCATGAAAAGCGCAAAAGAACTTCGTAAATTTTCCGAGCGTTACGACATCGAAAATGACAGTCCGTTTCGGGAGGAAGTCGGCG
>JAUNAI010000366.1 GCA_030527705.1 Planctomycetia bacterium
CATCATCCCACGCTTCGTCGCCGACATCTTCATCGTCTGCGTCCTGCGCCATAATAGCATTTTCCCACGTTCCCACACCCAGACTACTCACCGAGAGAAGCCCGCTCTGGAAAAGGAAAAGTCCACAGAGGAACGCCGAGATGAGTAAATTTTCTCTTGTCAACAGGACTGTTTTCAGCTGGAATGTCATATCTTTTCTCACGTTTCGACGAATCGAATGAAACCTCTCACTTTAGGGGAGGTATCACCGAAGGTGACGGAGGGGTCGGGATAAAATTGCCGAACCGCTCCATTAAGGACACACTAATTAACTTTTACGGAGTTGAGGTACAATTACCTTATTCTATTCTTCCAAGCGTTTTTTCCACGCCTCAATCTGCTCTCGGACCTGTGTCGCCGCAGTTGAGCCGTAACTCTGGAACGCCTCAATCGCGCGCCGTACGCCGAGAATCTCGTAAACCGACTCATCCAGCTCCGCGCATTCTTTCTGGAATTCCTCCAGTGGTAGCTCTGCGAGCGCAATTCCTCGGTTCATCGCACTACGCACCAGACGCCCGACCATTCCGTGTGCCGTCCGTTGCGGGATTCCACGTTTAATCAGAAATTCCATGAACGTCGTCGCGTCGAGATACCCTTTCTCCAGCCGTTCGCCGATGGATTCCCGATTCAGCTCCGCGCCACGCACCATATCCGCCGCCAACGAGAGCGACGCGGAAACCGTGTCGAAAGCGTCAAAAACTGGCTCTTTATCTTCCTGCAAGTCGCGGTTATACGCTAAAATCAGACCTTTCACCAGCACGACGAGCGTCTGTAACGAACCGACCACGCGCGCCGTCTTTCCGCGAATCAGCTCCAGAAGATCCGGATTTACCTTCTGCGGCATGATACTCGACCCCGTGCAGAACTTCTGCGGGAGCTTGATGAAACCGTACTCGCACGTCGACCAGAGAATCCACTCTTCTGCCCACGTACTGAGATGCTCCGCAATCAGCGTCAGACAGAACACGAATTCCAACGCGAAATCACGGTCACTCGACACGTCTAGCGAGTTGGCCGCCACACGCTCAAAATCGAGAAGCCGAGCCGTCTCGAAACGGTCAATCGGAATGGAAGTCCCTGCCAACGCCGCCGCGCCCAGCGAGAGTGTGTTGACCCGTTTCCGACAGTCCGCCAACCGTTCCCGGTCACGTGCGTATTTCTCGACATAACACAACCAATAATGGGGCGCGAGTACCGGCTGAGCGCGTTGCGTGTGCGTGTAGCCCGGAATAATACAGTCGAAATCACCGTCACACCGGTCGACGAAAGCACGCTGGAGGTTCTTCAACAGCCCGTCCATCTCGTCAATCGCGTCGCGAATCCAGAGCCGGAAATCGGTCGAAACCTGGTCATTTCGGCTACGCCCCGTGTGGAGTTTCCGCCCCGTGTCGCCGATTCGGTTAATCAGCTCTTTCTCGACGTGCATGTGAATATCTTCCAGTTTCAGTGAGTACTCGAAATTCCCCGCCTCAATATCCTTCAGAATTCCTTCCAGTCCATCATGAATCGCCGTCACTTCCGATTCGGTCAAAAAACCAATTTTCCCCAGCATGGCAGCATGCGCCTGCGAACCACGAATATCCTGACGATAAAGACGCTGGTCGAAACTGATACTTTCCGTAAATTTTTCCATCCGCGGGTCGGCGGCTTCTTCAAAAACACCGCCCCACGCTTTATTCCCGGCTTGTGACTGACTGCTCACGATATGACTCCGACTATAATAAATATCCGACTATAATAATGAATAAATGAATAAAAGCCTTCCGTTCAGCCTGATATTTCATACCTGAAAAGGCGAAAAACGTTAAAGTGTCGCAAAATACAGCGTATTTTAACGTGGAAACAAAAATCATTAAATCTCCCACAGAACTCACAGACTTTCACAGAAATGAGTGAGTTTTTAGGGAGTGAAAATGATTTAGGACACCAAGATTTCCACTTTCTGAGTTCCCGTATTTTCCAGCACTTCACACAGAAAAGACAGATTTCACAGATGGATTCTAAATCATCAATTTAAAAATCTGTGAAATTCTGTGGAATCTGTGGGAGACTTAAAACCACTGGCTTTCCGTGAAATCCGTGGGATATGAAATTTTTAGGTTAGGGTAGGCTATCCCTTTATCCTTTTTTTCGGCAAAATTTACCTCGCTCTCACCCCTTCCGGGACGAATTTCATTAAAAATCCCCGATTCCCTCTTAAGATATTCCGGCTGGTCTGGTTTTAACAGATAAAACGTCTGCGCTTCTTATTTCGTTTTCAAGAATTGTAGTCGATATGTCGATAATCTCAAGAGAAACCTTAATTCCTATTCCCTAACCCCTTTTCCCTAATTCCTATGAATACCGCAATCGACCATTTTGTTCCGTCATCGACCGTGCGAGCGGGTGGGGGGGAAGTGCGTCTCGATTCGGTCCGAACGTCGCCATTTTTGAGTAAATTGGGGAATATTCTGGAAAAATATCTGGATATCATCGGGGAAACTTATGAGTTCTCGCCAGAGCGTCCTGATGGAAAAGCGACGAATTTCGCGTTAAAACGCCCACGTACTTTCGAGGGGGACGGCATGGCAGTCACCTTTCCCTTCCGTGCTGGTGTCGGTATCTTTCTCATCTCTGTCCGCGGCGGAATCCTCCCCGATTGGTTCACGAATCCCGGAATCGCGGGCCGTTCCCGTCTTTTCTTGTTAGCGAGTGAGCTAGAACAGATTTTCGGAACAGACTGGGATAAAGAATCCGTCACAGAGCCGGAAGAACCATTTTCTCCAGACATGCTGGAAGAAATCGCAACCCAGAATGACTCTGAAACCAATGTCCAGAAAAATGCTCATGATAATGGCCATAATAATAGTCTGAATGATAATCAGAATCAGGACTTGAATGACACACAGGGGTTAACTCGGAAATTATCCCTGAAACCAGCTCAGAAAATCGTCAGCACGGCTGGGACTTTCTATGCTACTACGGATTTCTTTTACGGTCCAGTCTCGGCGTTAGAGACGTTTTTCAACGGTCTCGCAGAAGAGGAATTGACGGAATTTCGTGCATTTTCTATCCGAAAATTCGACGGTCGTGAGGGATACGCTTGGATGCTCGGACCGACTCGCACCGCAGAAATTCTCCGTAAAAATGTTCCTGTAGAAACACTTCCGACGCGGACTCTCAGCACTCTGCGTCCTGTCCGTTCATTGGAATCCGTCATTATCGACACCACTGGGAGCGTGGGGGGCCTACCTGTTAAATGGAGATTAAATGAAACAGAAACCGAAACGCCAGAAATGGGGAACACGGACGTCTCGCTCGCTGAAGATAACGTAAATAAAGCGGAAGCCGAAACACCAGAAGTGGGGAACACGGACGTCTCGCTTGCTGAAGATAAC
>JAUNAI010000367.1 GCA_030527705.1 Planctomycetia bacterium
AATGATTATAAATTATAGAGCCATGGGTGTGTCCATGGGTTCCACGTTGGATACGATACGGAAATGGCGGAAAATAACAGAAGTAGGAGCGCGAGCCGCCACAGAATCGGTCGATTTTCCAGTTTCTCCACTGCCGGAATCAGCGTGCATAACCAGAGCGGAATCAGCCAGAATGTCCAGCGCAGACCACATGTGTTCCCACCGTAATTTCGGTCACCGAGTGGCCGCATAATGTAAAACGCAAGAATAAGCGCAGTCAATCCAATTACCATCAGCCCGAAAAGCTGTAAGCGTCTATCCGGACTCCGTAAGAGCATACACGCGCCGACCATCGATAAAATCCAGATTGGCGTCAGTGAAAAGACACCGTGATGTCCCATAGTCAGATGAAACGCGTATTTTGCCCGACTTGGCTCACCGACGTCCAGCCCTTTCGGTTCTTGCCAGTAACTCTTCACCTCTCGACCATTTGCGGTCTGGTAAGTGTACTCATACCAGTTATCCCCCTCCTGACGGTGCATATATGGCGGGCGAAACGACTGATGTGCGATATAGTTCGTCCCTAAAATCGGCGTTAAAACCGACACGACGCCGAGCGCCCAGAGTACTATCTGCATCACAGAACGTCGGAATTCGGTTTTCCATGGTAAATACAGCACCAGCGCAATCAGAATCGCGACAAAAAAACTCAGTGACGGAAGTTCATTAATCACCATAAACATGCTCAACACGCCGATCAGGAAGAAATTTTCCGGCTTGAATTTTCCGGAGAGAATCATTTCCATCGCGAAATACAGAACCGTTGCCGTACACGCCACGGCGGGAAGGTGATTATTCAGCGTGACGCAGAAAGTAGAGAGAAACGTCGCGAAACACGCCGCCGCCACCATGAAAATGCGTGCACGGTCCGTCTTCCCGAACAGTTCCGCAAGCTGCGTCGTCGCCCAGAGAAACAGCGCCATAAACGGCAAATTGACACACGCCAGAATCACGATACACGTTAAATACAAGTGTGACGTAAAAGAAATACCGAAAACGTTCAGCAGAACCCAATAAACACCTGCCATGAGCGTCGGGAAAAGTGGCGGTTTACTGGAATAATAATGGTCGTCGTGCTTCACCATGTCGATCGTGTCCCACCCGCGGAGAAGTCGGACTTTATCGATTGCGTACGGAGCACCCTCGACACGCATTTCTGGCTCGACCAGCGCACGAATCGTACACCAGCGACTTCGATCATTCGCACTAAAAAATGGGACACAGAGCTGAGCACTTTCCAGAAGTTTCACTTCCGTTTTTGCCATCTCAGTAGCGATTGCTTCCGGTGACTCGCCCAGATTCTTTAACCGTTCTTCCTTCTCAGCCATCTGTTTTGGAATCTGATTCAGCCGATATTTCTGTAAATCCTGTTTATTAACAGTATCGACTGCAAAAATCCGTCCCAGAATGAGTCCCAGCGAGAGGAAAATCATCAGAGCGTATATATTTTTTCTAAGTGTTGTGTCCATTATATGTCTTAAATTAAGGGTTAAAGGTTACAATCGTCTCTAGCCTAAATATTTCATACCTGAAAAAAGGTAAAAAATGTGAAAGTGTCAAAAAATATGGCATGAAACCGTCATTTTCAGTGGAGCATTAAAATACACTGTGCATTTTAACTCGGAAACAAAAAACATTAAATCTCCCGCAGATCTCACAGACTTTCGCAGAAAGGAGTACGTTTTCAAGGAATGAAAATGATTTTAAGTCACCAAGTTTTTCGTTTTCAGGAATCCCGTATTTTTCGGCGTTTTCCACAGAAAAGAGAGATTTTACAGACGGATTTTAAATAGTTATATAATAATTAAAAATCTGTGAAAGTCTGTGAAAATCTGTAGGAGCTTTAAAACCACTGGTTTCTGTGAAATCCGTGGGAGATGAAATATTCTAGGTTAAAATGGGAAATTGAAATTATCGCACGTCATCCAGTTTCACGAACCGTTTTTCTTCCGCAGCGATTAACGCTGCTTCCAGAATACGTTGAGTCTGGTACGCGTCTTCGAACGTCGCAAGCGGAATAATAGGTTCTTCACCATTCATCACACGCAGAATGTCGTACGCCATGTTCGTGAACGTGTGTTCATATCCGATTACATGACCGTCGGGCCACCAATTTTTTACATAAGGATGGTCTGTTCCGTGAGTACACAGAATCGTTCTCCACCCCTGAATCCCTGCCGGAACGCGGGCGTCGTAATACTGTAGCTCGTTCATGCGGTCAAAGCAGAATTTTAGCGAACCTTTCGTGCCGTTAATCTCGAAACCGTGGGTGTTTTTATTCCCAGTGGCACGGCGAGTCGCCTCGAAACTGCCGATTGCGCCGTTCGTAAATTTCGCGAGATAGAGAACCGCATCGTCGACCGTTACGTCATCGTAGATTTCTTCCTCCCCCTCGCACTGGTCAATCGTCATTCTGCCCGTTCCCGTCTGCATAATACGGCGTTTTTTGATAAAAGTCTTGCTAATTGCGCCGCAGATTTCCTCCACTTCAACACCCGCCACGAAACGCGCCATGTCAGTAATATGAGCGTTTAAATCACCGTGCGCGCCACTTCCCGCCAGTTCTTTCTTGAATCGCCAACGCATGGGAATCGTTTCGTCCGCCCAACCTTGAAGATAGGTCGCACGAATGTGGAGAATATCGCCTAATTCGCCTGCCTTGATGAGTTCATGTGCGTAGGCGACCGCCGGACAACGCCGATAAATGTACCAGACGAAAGAGGGAATATTATGTTTCGTCGCCGCTTCTGCCATTTCACGCGCGTCTTGGAGCGTTGCCGAAATCGGTTTCTCACAGCAACAGACTTTACCAGCCGCCAGAGCCATTTTCGCCGGCGGAGCGTGCATGAAGTTCGGCGTGACTATATCAACGATTCCGATTTCAGGATTCTGAACCGTCTCTTCCCAGTTCGTAGACGCATTCTGCCAGCCCCACCGTTTCGCGAAAATTTCCGGCTTTTCCGCCTCCATTCCGTACACCGTATGCAGTGTCGGCATAATTTCCGGGTCAAAAAACTTCTGAACTTGACTCCACGCATTCGAGTGTGACCGTCCCATGAACCCCTGTCCAATCATCGCGACGTTAATTTTTTTCTGCGTCATATTTTCTCCTTTTTTCGGATAATGAGTTCTTTCTGACCTCACGCTTAAAATTTCTCTAAAACTTTCTGAATATCCATTATAAATCTGAATATCCATTATAAAAGAAAAAACGGTGTCTGTCAAGTGTTTCCGCAATTTTTAGAAAATTTTTTGAAAATTTTACTTTCCGTGCCTTGACAGTTGTTATCCCATATTCTAAAATGAAGGAAGAATGAAAATCGTTCTTTTTGGGGAAGGAGAAAATTTTATGGTAAAATGTTGGGTAAAAT
>JAUNAI010000051.1:0-11700 GCA_030527705.1 Planctomycetia bacterium
TTAACTCTCCGGCGTTCATTCTCGATTCTTATTTTAGAAGCGGATAATCGCGTCACAACCAATCGTGAACTGATAGTTAGCGGTATTTCTGTCGTAGGCGTAATAGGTTTCACCCGCGATATCCAGCTCCATGTCGCAGTAATCCCAACGGACTTCTGGACGAATCGTCAGCCACGGCATCGGGTCCCAGTTCGCACCGAATGTCCAAGAGAAATAATTCACCCCCATATTCGCGAAAGTCGTATTATAACCACCGCCAAGGAGCGTATTTTCTTTATCATGGAACCACTCGAATCGAGCACCGAGGGTTAACGTGTCACTCACACAGTAGAAGAGATAATTACTGAAGCCGTACCAGTTACGACCGTTAAAGGTATTTCCAGCGGTCATGTCATAGACATCATTATCACTCGTACCGTAATTGAATTCTACAACGTACGCCATACGGTCCGTAAGACGGAATTTCGCGAAAATGTCGAAAACCGTCGTATTCGCGCCCTCACCACGATAATCGTCGCTCTGGAAACCGGCGGCACTCTGCTGACCACTCATGACGACGGCGGAGAGAGCGACATTACCACAGGCATTTTCATAGGTGGTACCGATGACGAAAGAGAAGTTATCTTCCGGAGTGTCGAAACTGTTCCACTCATTCACTGCGCCAGCGATAATGCTCCAGCACTCGGTAACACGCCAATCACTCATAACACCGGTCATCGTGGTCGGCATGCCGTAAACGCTCGTGTAGGAACGAGAGTAGAAGAAGTTCTGATTCGCCTGATTCGACTCGAAACCCATAACGGAATGGAAGTGTCCCACTTTCACGTCCACACCGTGGAAAATCGGAACGTAGGCTTCCATATACGCCTGCGGAAGGGCCATTCCGTACATTTCACGACCGGCACGGTACTCGGAGGTATTTCCGTCGTGGCCGTTCCAGTGTGGAGCGTTATTCTGCGTGGTTTCCAGACCAGTAGAGGTCATGTAGTAATAATCTGTGCCGAACATGACGTCAACACGACCACCAAAAGACCACTGGTCACCACGACAGACTTCCCGACCGATGGAGAAATAAAGCTGATTCAGCTGGTAACCTTCTTTATCATTCACCGCAGTCGGCTCGTTATACGAATATGTATTACTGTTCACGTTAAATCCCTGCGCCACGTAACCTTCTACGAAAAGTCGGCCTGGTCCGAGAAGTCGATTACAGGTCGGAGCACAGAAAGGCGCGCAGTAATTCTGCAGAAACAGACCTTCACACGGCGGTTCCATGCCCGCGAATTCATCCACAACAGGAACACCTGCAAGAGCGGGGTCCATAACCGGAGCTGTTCCATCTGGAGTGTAAACCGGGACACCCATGCTCGGAGCCGGAGCGTAAACCTGTGACGGAGCCGGAACAGAGACCTGTGCTGGAACCTGTACTGGAACCTGAGCGGGTGTCTGAGTGGATGCCTGAGCGGGAACAGAAACTGTAGCGGGAGCCTGAGCAGCCTGCATCACGACCGTGTCCTGAGCCGGAACCATTACGGAATCCGAAACAGGTACGAAACGCGAGCCTGTCTGCGAAAAATAAGAGGCCTGACGGAAAACCGGTCCGGAAACCGGCGCGGACGCCGGAACGACAACCGGAACTGAAACAGTCTCTTCTTCAAGCTGAATAGAATCTGGAATCGCCTGCTGCGCCGTCACATTTCTGACACAAAACGAAAAAGCAAGAAATCCTGCGATGAGTAAAAATCGATGGTTTGTGATGAAATCGTACGCCATGATTACTTCCTTTATGCTAAATACACTGTACACACTTCCATCCTGTCGGATATTAAAAGTATCGGTTGTATCTGTAATAGGGTTTAGGTAAAATTTAACGATTTGTGAAAATTTTCCGATTATTTATTTTTTTCCGGTTATTCTGATTAGGAAATAGGTGAAATTGTAAGAGATGAACGTTTTAGAAATAATAGACACCGACAAGAAATTAAAAAAAGCTTCCAGAAGATTTTCAGACATGTAGAATTCATGAATCTAGGTCTGGTGATAAATCCAGTGGAAGTATTTAGGAGATTTAAGAATGTTTTTTATAAAAAATTACAAGTTTCGTATCTCTTTTAGAACCTCGAAAAAGCTGGCCTCCGGTGAATTACCGGAGACCACTTTCCCGTATTTAAGAAGTAATCAGATTAGAACGAGAGGCGAACCGTAGCCATTCCCGTATGAATCGTCGTGTGCTCGTTGAAGAAAATGTTGTAGTCAACGAGGAACGAGAGACGTTCGGTGGCGTTGAAGTCAGCGCCCAGGCCGAGGATAGCCCAGTCACGTCCTGCGTTGTTTCCGCGGACATTCCACACCGGGAAGTCAGGATTTCCGACATGCGAGGTGGTGAAGGACGGGTCACAAGCACCGAGGAGGTCGTGCATCCACGCACCCTTGAAGCGGGTGGTCAGGCGACGGTCGTGGCAGGAGCCAAGCATCCAGTCGCGGGAGATGCGCAATCCAACGAGGGTACGCAGGGAGTGATGATCGATTTCACCAACATTGAGCGCAAGTTTACTCGGGTCACCGACTTCGTCATAACCCTGTTCGGTGAAGTCTTCACTGTGATAGTACACATACTGCAGTCCGAAGTACGGGTTGATGCTGAGTTTATCGTGCGGGAAGAAAATCCAACCGCGTTCGTAGAACAAGCTCGGCATAACTCCGCTGGATTCACCGGCGAAGAAGTCGTCCAAGTACAGTTCACGATTCGATTCCATATCCGTCCAGTTCACGCTTGCAATCAACTGACCGTAACCACCAGTGCACCAGAGGCCAAGCCACTTGGCGTAGAGACCGATACCATAGTTCTCAGCATCCACACTGGAGTAACCCATCGGAGCGTCGGAAGCCACATTCATGTCGGAGTAGTTGAAGAACATACCGAAGTGGCAGGATTCACAGTTGCTCCAGTCGATGGCGAACATCGCGCCGTAGTTATCCGTCTCATAACCGTCGAGGTTTTTATGGGAATCCACTTTTCCACCGTCAGCGTAGAAGTGACCCCACGCAGTCCACTGGCAACTTCTGCAAGCGTTGCACTGACCACATCCCTGACCGCCACAGTCACCAGTGCAGGCACCGTAGCTGTTTTTACGCAGGTTCTTGAGGCAGATGTCCGAAGCAATAATCTGATCAGCCAGCATCGTATTGAAGCTGGACATCCGACGAACCTGATTCGCGGCCATGTCGGCATAGATTCCACCGACCAGCTGGTCCATGTTCGCACCCGCTTCTTCAGCCGTTTCCGAGGTGGAGATAATCTGTTCCACCGCGTCATAAACCGGCTTATTAAGCTGTTCACCGTTAATCAACAGTTCTTTCATCGTGTCCGCATTTTCACCGCCCATGTTACCGACCAGAGCTTCGTCCAAGTCTTTCATCGTGACGTGGAATCGGACCTGATTCGTCTGAATTCCGACAGTCTTCGCGAAGTTCGCATCAACATCTTCCAGTTCCATGGTGTAGAACCACTTGTTGTAAGTCGTTCTCTCAAAAACGGAATCCGTACCTTCACGGCTGATCGTCAAGTCAACGGCCGTATCATCCGCATTCACATTGGTGGTGTCCACGAAAACCGCGTTGGTGTAGAATTCACGATTCACGATCGGCGTATCACCCGCCAGAGCAGCGATTTCGTCGTTACGGGCCATGATGTTACCGATTTTATTCAGGGTAATATCCGTATTCTGACCAATCGTAATTTTATCGAACGCAATCATGCCAGTTTCGAGAGTCATGTAATTCTGACCGTCAACCGTGACAATTTCGTCCATGTCCGCGAAGTAACCGATATAACCATTACCCGCAACCGCGTTGCCTTTCGGGTCATACAGGAAGTCCGTCGCAGCCGTAATCGTATCTCTCTGTTCCGCATGAACCACCGTTTCGAATTCGATACGTCCTTCACCCGTCGCGTTGAAAGAGGAACCTTCCGCCGCGCCAATCAGACGAATCTGTTCATAACGTTTCTGGTAGAGGGTCGGTTCGTAAACTTTATCCTGCGAATCACCCGTCGAAACGCCATCCAAGTCACCGTAATTCCAGTTATTCTTGTTACGTTCCGCCACAATCGCGGTCTGGTTCACGTATCCGAGGCGCATTTTACCGCTATTCAGGTTAACCGTCGCACGACCTTTATCCTGACGCGTCGCATTTTCACCGAATTCACGCGGACCATCATCACGTCCGAAGTAAAACGCGTTATCTTTATAAGGAGCGACTTCCACGACTTCACCGTTTTCGTCGATATCAGTCGTCGACCAACGCCACTGGTCTCCAGCGAGCCAAAGTTCGTCAGCACCACCGAAAAAAGCAGTCGTCTGGAATTCCACAGTCGTCATATTCTTGTTGAAACCGTTAATGTTCACAACCGTGTTCGACTGTTGTTCAGCCGGAGCGTTTCCGTTATAGACCAGTGAGTCCATCTGGGTCAGGTCTTTACCACCGAAGAACACGTACGGCAGGTCTCCACCCATGTACTGGTTCTCGAAACGCGGATTACTTCCCGGAACCTCCAGATTCATCATCGCGAGCGGACGATCCAAGTCTTCCGAAATCTGAGTACCGGTGAAGTAAGTCGTGCCACGACCGTTGAAATTCACCGTTGTGTCGCTCGCCGCAGCGCCGAAGTGAGTGCGAGCCGCGAAATTGGTGAATCCACCATTAATGTTCACGAGATTCGTACCGCCCCAGACCACGTCTTCGTCGTCAGAACTTCCATTCACGCTTCCATACGGATTCAGGTCATAACCACCACCGATATAGGTCGCTACATTGAAAATATTCTTTCCACCGTCAATGGTGAGCGTCACACCTTCCGTGTTCTGACCATTACGTCCACTTCCACTGGAAATCGAGGAAAAGAAAACGCCATAGTAGTTATTATAATAATGGTACTCGTTCAACGTCGCATACGCACCGTCGTCCGTCGCACCACCTTTTCCGTCGCCGTCATAATGACCGTTTCCGAGGTACTTTTTATAATTTTCCCCCAGAACGTCGCTGACCTTATAGGTGTTGGTCGCCAGCGGCAGTTCCTGATTGAACCGACCGGATTTATCATAGGTGAAAATGTTCGTACCGCCGGAGATGTTGATGACCGATTTACCAGCCACTCCCTGATCACCCTTGCCTTCACTACCAACGATTACACGCTGAGTGAAAACGTTCGTGCCACCGGAGATATTCAGATTCGTCGTACCACCGACAGCGCCATTAGCCGCACGGGAACCAATATAAATACCCTGATTATCGAAAATGTTGGTGCCGCCAACGATATTCATCGTAATATCATCACCCTTGTCTCGTTCACCGAAAGTGGTTTTCCAAACGAATTCCGTTCGACCACCATCAGCGCCAATCGTGAAATCAGTACCAGTAAACTGATAAATGTCCTCCACGCGATTGTTCATGCCCGGGTCAGGGTTGGAGCCCGGCATCAGATTCGCGTTAACGCTCAGTTTATCACCATAAACACCTGCGGCGAGATTGCCCGAGGTCGGGTCCTTCGTATCCGCTGCATTCGCTTCCTGTCCCAGGAAACCACCCACTCCCAAGGCGAGCATGCCTGCCGCCATCCATGACGACAGAGAAAATCTTTTTCTCATAATAACTTCCATGTGTCGAATCCTTCTAACTATGATTCAAAATACGGGAAATGTATTTTCGGATCGTCCAAGAGAGGTTTAAAGTATCCTTTTTAAATCCTCCTCTAATGGTATCCATTTCTACATCGGTCTATTCTGCATAAAATTCCAGTATTTCCTGCTAAAACAGTGGTAATAATTGAAATAAATTTAACGACATGTTAAAATTTAATGATTATAGAAACTTTTCCTCTCATATTGCATGTATGGGGAAGAAAAATGTGACGTTCCAAATTAGAAAATTTCTCATTTAAGGAAGAAATTTCCAGAAGTACTCTATCTAAAACATTCCATTTCTCTCATTTTATCCATTTTCCAGTATCTTATCATTTTTCGCAATCCATAACCTTTTTTTAGCCGTCAAGACATGATTCTGTTTCGTGATTTCCTGTAAAAAAACAGGAAATTTTCTTTGCTATTCTTGAGTTTCCAGTGTAAAATAAAAGTAGAAGAAAGAACGCTTTTAAAAAAGCCAACACCATAAAAGAACTTCAAAAGAAAGGAATCTTTACGTGGATTGTCGATGTAGTCGCTCACCGATTCTACTGGATTTTTACCAGAATTACCTAGTTTCGGCGAATATATCGGATTTTGAACAGAACGTTTCCCGGCATTATACGGCAGGAACGCTGGAACGTCTCGTTTCCCATGCGGATACGTCTATTCGTCGTGCAGCGGTTCTCGCTCTGGGACTTTTGGGCAATTTCAGTTCCAATTCCCTCCTAGCTACCGTATTAACCGACCGTGACCGAACTGTCGCGCTGTTAGCCGAGTCTGCCTTACGTAACATTTGGCGGCGTGACGGTGACGCAGATGATCAGCTCGCACTTCAAAATCTGATTCGTATGAACGCGGAGGGAAATTCCCTAAAAACCGTGACTTATGCGTCGTTACAGCTGGAAAAAACTCCTCGTTTCGCCGAAATCTGGTTTCAACGTGCCTCCGCATGGTTTACGCTCGGAGAATTTGAATTCGCGTTGGAAGACTTGGAAAAAACACTGGACCTGAATCCGTTCCATTTTAACGCATACGTCATGTTAGGTTACGTTCAGATGGAATTGGGGCATGTCGCGTTGTCACTTCACGCTTTCCGTAACGCACTGGACATTAACCCAGGCCTGAAAAATTCACGTGCCCTGAAAAAAATGCCACATAGCACGAATCCGACCGGATTCTAAGATTCAAGTAACTGAAAAATCAGTCAAAAATCATTCATTAAAAGTCACCGTTTCACGGGATATTAGGAAGCGTTTGGGCTTCTTTACATAAATCAACCAAAAATACTTTTGGACGGCTTGCTTCTCGCAGGTCGTTTTTTTTCAAACATTTTCTTTTCACACCTTCATTTTTTGTAAAAAAATTTTTGCAATATACATTTTATAACGATTATAATGCCCTCATATTTGCTATAAATGGAATAACAGGTTACTTTGAAATTTTACCAATATTATTTCTACGTGAACACGATAATGTTATCATAATAAAGAAGAAACATTTGAGAATTTTGGTTAAATGAAAAACGAGCCAAAATTAAAAATGAAATTGTTTTTAGCACCCAACTCCAAGAAAGAAGTATCCATGTTACGCAATCGACGAAAAGGTATTTTGACATTTGAATGGATTCTCTTAATAACACTGTTAGTGATTGGGATTGTCGGTGGATTAACAGTGATGCGTGACTCAATTATCATTGAGTGTGCGGAAACTGCAGATGCTATGTTACATCATGATCATAGTTATCATATTGAACCAAGTTTAAAAGTGACTCTCTATACCAGTGGTGGTACGATTATCGTAAATGGAGAAGCGGATTCTTCCGATGAGAAAATTCCAGTTTACTCTGGTTATAGCGCGGGTTCAGAGTTCATTGATTACAGTAATGCAGTTCAGCATTCTCACGTCACAATCCGAACGCCACAGAAGGAAACTTCTACAGATAATGATGGTTTCGCAATGAAAAAAGAGACGAATCCTTAAATTTTCAGAAAATTGTAAAATTTCCGAAAAGGCGCCCAACATGGCGTCTTTTTTTACTCACCGTTTTGACTTTTTTAGAATATAATTTATATTGAAGATAGAGTAAAGGGAATTTTCCCGAAATCGATCTACCCCAAATCATATCCCATACAGTATTAATTAATAAGGAGAGTATTTCATGTTTCTGTTGGAGAGTTACCCGATTGCCGTCCTGTTCTGTTTTATCACGATGCTCTGTTGGGGGTCGTGGGGGAATTCACAGAAGGCGGTGGAGAAAACTTGGCGTTTTGAGTTATTTTACTGGGATTATGTCATCGGTGTCCTCCTGACTGCGTTGGCGTTTGCGTTTACGCTTGGGTCACAGGGGGAACTCGGTCGCAGTTTCGTCGTGGACCTACAGCAAGCGTCTCCGCTGTCGCTAGGACTTGCGTTTCTTGGCGGCGTTGTGTTTAATATCGCGAATATCCTCCTCGTTGCTGCGATTGCTATTTCTGGAATGGCGGTCGCTTTCCCCGTCGGAATTGGCTTGGCGTTAATTCTCGGTGTTGCGCTCAACTACATGGCGGATCAAGCGGGAAATCCGATGTTACTTGGTGGCGGAGTGGCTCTCGTCGCGCTCGCGATTATCCTGAACGCGGTCGCTTATGGAAAATTACCCAAAAACTCCGAAGAGTCCGGCGCCAGCAAGACGAAAGGTCTTGTTCTCGCCATTATTTGTGGCATTTTGATGTCAACCTTTTATTATTTCGTTGCTGCGTCGCTCGCAAAAGTTGAAATTCCAGCCAACGGTGAAGTAGCCACTCAGTTTCTGGATGTGACACACTCGAATCTGGCTCAGGAAGGTGCGACGCTTCAGGTTGGAAAACTGACGCCGTTCACAGCCAATGCGGTTTTCGCGCTGGGAATTTTCCTGAGTAGTTTCATTGTAGTCACATTCCTGCAGTTGAAACCATTCGTAGGAACACCTGTATCGCCGTTTGCGTTCTTCCGTGGCACGTTCCGGGAACATTTCTGGGGGATCCTCGGCGGCGCTATCTGGGCAGTTGGCATGACGTTGAACGTCGTTGCTTCTGGAGTCGCTTCCCCTGCTATTTCGTACGGACTGGGACAGGGGGCAACACTCATCGCTGCGATTTGGGGAGTTTTCGTCTGGCGTGAATTCCGTGCTGCACCGAAAGGAACAGGTAAGATTCTCTTCGCGATGTTCGTAAGTTTCCTCGTCGGACTAGGAATGATTATCGCCTCAAAATTAGCATAAAAGGAGAATGGCCATTTAACCATTTCCCTTATTCACGATAAAACCGCGACGTTTCGGCGACGCGGTTCTTTTTATAATTAAAATTCCGTAAATAATCGCGAATTAAGCATTCATCTTTTTACGATTCCCGAATTACACGAATCACATGATTTACACGAATTATTTTTCCGTTTCGTGGAGATTTAATTCTACCAAGAATAGGCCCCCTAATTCGTCGAGTCGAGGTACGGGTCCTGTCCCATTTCACGCTGGAGTTTCTTGCGCTGTTTCTCGAAATACATCAGTGCTTTACGCTGGCGGAAATGTTTCCGTTCCACTCGCTGTTGCGCACGGTGAAAACTTTTCTCATACGAATTAAAATGTGCTGACGATTCCGCACCGCGTTTCTTAAGCCGTTCCGATTTTTTGGGACCAAAACCGGTCAGGAGAAGTTCATCGTCGAGCGCGAGATACTGTCGAAATGACCCTGGGTCGCCCTGTCGCCCACAACGCCCAATCAACTGACGGTCGATACGCGCGGACTCGTGCATTTCCGTGCAGATGACGTGTAACCCACCAAGTTCCTCGACCCCCTCACCCAGCCGAATGTCGGTTCCTCGCCCCGCCATGTTCGTCGAAACGGTCACACGCCCCAGCTGTCCGGCTTTCGCGACGATTTCCGCCTCTTCCTCGACGTGATACGCGTTGAGAATCTGATAATCGATGTCCTTCTCGTCCAGCAGTTTCGCAAGAATGAGCGACTTATCAATCGAGCGTGTACCGATAAGAACCGGTCTCCCCGTTGCGTGCAGGTCGGCGATTTCCGTCACAATCGCGCGGTATTTCTCGTCGCTGTTCCCGAAAACCTGCGTCGGTAGCTGAATCCGTCGCGGTGGCTTATTCGTCGGAATCGGCACGAAATTACACTGATAAATCTTCTTCAGCTCCTTTCGGCTTGCCGCTGCTGTACCCGTCATACCCGCAACGTTCTCGAACCGGAGAAAATAGTCCTGAATCGTAATTCGCGCAGCCTGCCCCGTCGCGACGGTTACTTCAATTCCCTCTTTCGCTTCGAGAGCCTGATGGATTCCGTCACGCCATTTTCGCCCCTCGGAAAGTCGTCCGGTAAACTCATCCACAATCACGATTTCACCATCACGCACCACATACTGTCGGTCTCGGTGGAACTCACGCTGTACCTTAATCGCACGCTCTGTGAAAACATATAAATCGAACATTCCCACACTGTCCAGAATTTCCGGCTTGTCCAGATACCGGACTTTTGCACGTCCCTTCCGCGTCAGCTCAACCGACTTTTTCTCCTCGTCCCACTCATAATCGGTTTCTTCCTCGAATTCCAGCGCGTGTTCCGCACACCAGATGTACGTCGCCACCTGAATTTTCTCCGCCTCGCCCGGAATCGCGCTAATAATCAACGGTGTACGCGCTTCGTCAATCAGAATACTGTCCGCTTCGTCCACAAGTGCAAAAAACGGGTCACGCTGAACCGGTTTATCTCCGCCACTCCGCGTGTTAATCCCTCCGCCACGGAGCATGGAACCGATTAAGTCATTCTGCCCTTCTTGAATTTTTCGGAGCAGAAGTCGGTCACGCAGAAAGTCGAAACCGAACTCATTCGCCGTCCCGTAAGTAATGTCGCACGCATACGCTTTCGCTCGGTCTGGCGTCTGCATCTGAGACTGAATCACGCCAATATTCATCCCGACCGCGCGATAAACCGGCGCCATCAAGTCCGCGTCACGTTTCGCAAGATAATCGTTTACCGTCGCCAAAATAGACCCGCGTCCGGCAAGCGCATAAAGAAACATCGGCGCGGTCGCGGTCAGCGTTTTTCCCTCACCCGTCTGCATTTCGACGATAGACCGATGGAAAATCGCGATTCCGCCGAGTAGCTGAACGTCATAATGCCGCATACCAAGCGTTCTCCGAGCCGCTTCACGCACCAACGCGAACGCTTCGGGCAAAATATGCGCCAATGGTTCCCCGCTCCGAGCGCGATGCCGTAACGACAACCCTTCTTTCCGAATCTGCGTGTCAGAAAACTCCTTCAATTTTGGTTCCAACGCCGCAATCGTCGGCAACAACTGATACCACCGCGCCAACTTCCCCTGCGTCGTCACACAGTCCACCGCTCCGCGCATCTTCCCCAGCGTCCCCGTCATCACCCCGTGCATAATACCTCCGTGTTTTGTTCTGTTTTATCAAATTGTCTCGCACAGTTTGTGCTTAATATACGTTTCATACCATACTGGTGGTAACGCCGTCATACTATGCGCCTCCTCAAAAAGAAGATAAAGCTCCTTATACGTTCTACGTTGGCGAAGAATCTGTTTCAAGTCCGCAATTTTAAGCGGAATAATCTTCATTCCCGTAACATAACGCTCATAATCCAGAGGATCAAACCACGGATTATTCTTTCTTGAGCGAAAATCTGCGATTCCATTAATATTTAAATCATTGGTAACAAAAACGCAATAAGAACTCAAATTTCCCGTCCGAAGTAAATGTTTCCCCAAGTGTCTAGAAACGGGTTCCATTTCCATGCGTCTCTGATTCGTACTATCCGCAAGTGTCGCCTCCAAAAGTAACGAATGTTCCGGAAAAACGGAAGATTTCTGATATTCATACACAATATCCGCCTCACCTCCGCCTGCGTGCGTTTTGGGTAATAAATCAGCGTCAAGGGACAATTTCATATAATCCAGAATTTTTCCCTCATATTCACTAACCTTATACCACAAAATCGCGAGCAGATACTCAAAAATCGTCGGAATATCCGCG
>JAUNAI010000051.1:11710-18172 GCA_030527705.1 Planctomycetia bacterium
CAACAACTCCAACAACTCCAACAGTTGCACATCCGAAAATTTTTTGGCAATCAATTGATTAAAACGCTGATACCTTAACGCTTCCAAAACTGAACTCGCTGCGTTCATGGAGGACAACTGCGTGTTTAACTCTTGGTTTATTCCCTCCAAAACCGTTTTTTCGCTAAATTCTAAACACGGCGCAATTTCGGTTAAGTCGCAGTTTTCCGGCAAATTTTCTGCCTCAGTAAACGCTAACGAATACAGTTTCTCAATCACGGAATGAAACCAATGACGAGGAATAATATCCGCTTTTACCTGTTGGTCCTCAAATAAAAATACGTCCGTAGTTCCAAAATATCGACGATTCAAGTCGAAATAATCTCGCAACGTCGCTTTCGCTTTAAAAAGATGCATATATTGGAAAAAAAGCACACGAAATTCTTTTTCCGACGCAATCGACAAAAATGGCGTTTCTTTCAGATGGGCGAGTGGTGCTTTTCGGATTGCTTTTTCTGAAACCGTGTCAAAAAATAACTCACGCCAATATCCCCCAATCTTTATTTTTTGCGTTTTTGTGTAAATATCGGAAATACACTCCGTTTTTTTTAAGACAAAAACTTGATAAAGCACCTGAAAAAGCGGATAATAAGGTTTATCAAACGTTCCACCTTTTCGGTTCATGCCAATATTACAGACAACTTCTTCCGAAACGGTTGTTTGAAGGAAATAATTTAGCGCCTCCTGATAATTTGTCATATTCATCAAGTGACATACAATCAAATCATCAATCGTTTCTCTTCCTGTACGTAAATTCCGAATCTTTTCAAGGAAAAATTCCGTATTTTCAGACGTAATACAGAGCGGGAGCAAGTACGTAAATTCCTCGAACGTCAAATATCCAAGATGACTTAAAAGATAAAATAACACGATAAATGGTCGCACTTTTTGCCCATTAACATCACAGGACATTTTCAAAAGTTGTTTCAAGTAAATGAAACTATCTTTCGGAATCTGTAAAAAATTATCCGACGTAAAGTCACCAGATTGGCTAATCCGCAACAACTCATTTCCTGCTGAAGTTAATTTTCGTCCCGCATCAATCACACCAATATCAACAAGCCTGGAAGTCTTTTGCAGTGCATCTTTTGATTTATTCGGAGCCTCTTCCGCAATCATACCTTCTTGTTGCAGAAAGTCACAATAACGACTCTGAACTACATTATTTCCATTCCAAATTTCGTTTTGGTTTTCCTCTTTTTGCCAAAATTTATCCAGTAAAAAAAGCTGTTCCTCTATTTTTTTATTAAAATTCTTCATTCGGAAACTCGTTGTTCCCAAATTCCAACAAAAACTTTTATATTTACATTTAATACTCATTCTTTCTTCGCTTTCTAGATTCTTCTATGATTCCACATAATTCACAATCAAAACCTCATCACTACTAGACGATTTATCTTTCGTCTGATAATTTGAGTTCGCGTATGTATAATTTAAGTGAATCGCCCTATATCTTCCTTCATTTTTTTCGAGCCACGCTAAAAGTACATCATTTACTTTCCCCTTACTCCGCAAGACGTTGGAAAGTGCAAACCGAACGCCTTTCATATCAAGCGCATCTAAATAACCTAACAACTCTTCTTCATCAAAAACAGACCAACCACCTTGTTCATTATAAGTTGCACAAGTAATCAAGTACGGTGGGTCCGCATACACAAAATCATGTGAATTCAAAGATTGCCTATCAACTGCTAAAAAATCACTACACTGAAACACACAATTTTGCTCCTTAATCCGCTCCATAAAAAAACGCAATTTCGCCTGCATACTCTTATTAAAATCACGTTTACCAACGGGCAAATTAAAATCCCCATATCGATTAAATCGAATTTGATTATTAAACGAAAAAACAATGATAACATACAACATCAGGTAATAATCATCATCTCTACAATCTTTTTTCCGATTAAAATCATCCCGTAATTTCAAAAATTGGTCTCGGTTATACTCTCCGACGCCTCTACTACCGTTACAACCATAATATTCGTATCCAAACCGACTTACGTGGGAGAGTTCATACGTTTCAATTATACAAAATATACGCTCAAAAACCTCCTCTATATCCAACTTTTGTAATGTTTTATATAAATTAATTAACTCTTTATTAATATCATTATAAATAATCGTTTCACCATCAATATTCAGCCCAACATTACAACCGCCACAAAAAAGGTCCACAAATGTACAAATATTCGTCGGAAAATGTGGAAGTATTTGTGGCAAAAGCTTAAATTTTCCACCAGTATAATTTAATGGGGACTGAAAAAACATACTTTCACAATTCTTTTATCGTATCAATCGTCACTCATGAATCAAAACACGTACACAAAAACAAACGTTCTTCATGATCGGATATGTCGGATTTTCCTGTTGTAAATGCCTTATACTTTTCTGAAAATACACGAACGGTTCCTTTTTGCCCTAAAATCTCTAAAATTTCGCCGTCTGAAATCCGAGCATTAGAGCGTGCGTTCCCTTTATCGCTCATATTATTGTATGAAAATAATATATATTTTGCTCGAATTTTTTTTGTACTAAATCTCGAAATGCCTCGGTCGCGCTCTGCGTGCAATAACGACTTTTTAGATGTTTTCGGTCCATTTTTCGCGCTACGCCAAACACTTCCGGTTTCTGCCAACACGCCACATTTTCCAATAAATGATACGCATCGCAATACTGACGCGAATTATACGGCGGGTCCAAATACACCAAGTCCGCCTGTATCCGCGTCACAAGCTCATTCGCATCCGCATGAAAACATTGATTATCAAGATTATTTTCTACATTCGCCAACGGTAACTGCAATTCTAACGTACGTTCAAAACTCGCATTTTTTCGATATGCGTCGTAATGTCCACACGTATTAGCGATTCGGTCCATCGCATAAAGCAACGCGGTTATAAGCAACGCACGCTCTCGTTCAGAAATAGTCCGATTTTGAAACGACTTTTCAATATCCTCGCGAATATAACCGATTTTCGCGCAGTCCGACCGCTGAAAATACGTATCCGCGAAATTTTCCGTCATGTAGTTCTCTTCCGAACAGGAAATTGAATTATAACGCTGAACAAATTCCGAAATTACCTCCTCCCGATACGGCTCACAACCAAACCACGCAACGTTACAGAGATAATTACTATATAAAATATCATTTGTAACCACTGTACGGTCTGTAAAAGCTGACGCAACCGCCCCTGTCCCCGCAAAAATATCCGCGAAAACCTCCCAATTTCGACACTCGCTATCCACTACACCACGAATAAACTCGCGCAATTTATACTTATTGCCGAGGTATCGTCGGTTATTTATCCGAAAGGTTTCCGTCATGAGGCTGTGCATATTACCTCCGTGTATATACTTGCTCTTAGCATTCTTACATAATAACGCCCCGTGTTCTCAAATTTCCCTCAACATCCGACCATGGGCGTTCTATGTGTTCTTTCACATCATTAAATAATCGTAAAACGACATTTTCGTCAATTTCCTGATAGGGGTCTTTCCGTTTCGATTTTCGTAAAACGTATATCTGGTCAATCTGTGAATAAACAGGGTCTACATTAAAATCAACATCGTAAGTTTCCGTCACGACAATAAAAAGCGCGTATGGATTCCCCTGTTTAATTTTTTCGGCAGTTGCGATAATACTATCCAACATCGTTTTATCGACATACGTTTCATTTTCGACTGCGACTATCGGCAACTTAATAATTCGCGTTTTACCTTCAACCTGAATACACATATCTCTGTAAATCGCGAAATCCTGATCCTTTTCGTTTACCTTTATCTGTGGAGAAGCCACAAATTGAGACATATTCGCTGCGGAAAAATATAAATTTGTGTATGCTTTCGCCGCGCCACTATTAATTCTGTCGTCCGAATCTCCATACATTCTTTTTATTTCAGCAATATAATCCTGAAACAAGAGAAACATAAATTCTTCCAGAATCGTTGGACGAAATTTCGACTGCGAGGTAAAAATATTTTCATATTTTTTCTCATGCAAAAACGTATAATACCGATTTAGTAATCGAACTTTTTCGCAAATTGTCTCTTCATTAAATCCCCGAATCTGCTGGATTCCCAGAAGATATGAACAGTATTGATCTATAATTTCTGACAACGCCAGCGTCTGTAAATCCGACAATTTACTCCGATATTTAACCACAAGATTCTGCGCGTGAACAAGAGAATGTGATTTATTCACAACAGCTTGAATATAACTCAGTGCATCTTCCATTTAGTGTTTTCTCCGTACATTCTCAATCCACTCTTCCGCAAGCTGAAAATATTCGTCATTAATTTCCATTCCGATAAAATTTCTACCAGTCTCAAGACACGCAACGCCCGTCGAACCGCTTCCCATGCAGTTATCCAAAACGGTATCTCCCTCATTCGTGTAGGTCTGAATCAACCATTTTAACAACTCGACCGGTTTCTGCGTCGGGTGTTTTGGACGTTCCACTCGATTAAAGTACAAGACGGATAGCGGAAGCCGTTGACCATCACTACGCGCGACATTTTTCTTGTGTTTTCCATAATTCGTCTGTTTATCGACCGCTTCTTGCGTATTCCAACGCACATACGGTTCCGCATACGTATACTGCGGGTTATAAGTCGGCTGTTTTTTGTAAAAAATCAGAATATCCTCATTCACCTTCATCGGTTTTCGTTTCGCGTTCAGAAAATCGGAAAACTTATTCTTTACCCAAACCAGCGAATAACGGAATATTTTCAGGTTACTCACCACCAGCATCGACGAAAACGGCTGATTTCCAAAAAGCGCGATACAACCGTTATTCGTAATCACACGGTTATACTGCTCCCAAAGAACATCAAAAGGAATCACAATATCCCATTTATTTTGCGTCATTCCATAAGGCAAGTCGCAGAGAATCATATCGACGCTACTGTCCGGCAAATCTTTCATCAAAGAAACGCAGTCTCCATGCAACAGCGTCATCTGTGGAATTAAAACCGACTCTTTTTTCTCTTCTGGTTCTCCTTTCCTTTTTTTCTTTTTTTCCGCTTTCAACACACTTTTTGACTCATTTACGCACGGAATATCCCTCTGACTGGCACACGTACCGCCATAAAATACCGGATACGTTGTCCGCATATGTTCCAAGTCGACGCTATCCGAAGCAGTAATGTCAAAACTGTCACTCACACGCGAAACTCCTAATTGAGCCATAAAACACAATGAACGGAATTAGAGATTTCTCCCTAATTCCGATACACTATATAACTTTAAAGGTTTAATTGCGAACAATTACTACTAATCCTTGCCCCACGGGTGACGGCGCCCCTGGACACGACCGGGGAGGCTCTGGATACGGATGAATCCTTCCGCGTCGGTCTGGTTGTAACTTCCGCCACCTTCCATCGTCGCGATACCTTCATCGTACAGTGAGTTCGGGCTTTTACGGCTGGAAACGTCGATGTTACCCTTGTACAAGTTCAGTTTCACTTCGCCCGTCACAACTTTCTGCGCCTGCTTGATGAAAGCGAGAAGCGCGTCCATCTTCGCGTGATACCAGAAACCGTTGTAAATCATTTTCGCCACTTCCGGAGCCAGCATGTCGCGCAAGTGCGTCAAATCGCGGTCCATACAGAGGCTTTCAATCTGACGGTGAGCCGTGTAGAGGAGCGTCATACCGGGAGATTCGTAAACGCCACGGGATTTCATACCGACGAAACGGTTTTCAATCATGTCGATACGACCGATACCGTTACGACCAGCAATTTCATTCGCCTTGCGAATGATTTCAGCCGGGGACAGCTTTTCGCCGTTAATCGCGACCGGGTTACCTTCCACAAATTCAATCGTCACTTCTTCTTCCTGGTCAGGAGCTTCCTGCGGAGAGACACCCATACCGAAATCGACAAGTTTCACGCCACAAACTTCCAGGTCTTCCAACTGACCCGCTTCATAACTGATATGGAAACAGTTTTCGTCGGAGCTGTACGGTTTCGCAATGCTCGCTTTCACCGGGATATTTTTCTCGGCGCAATACGCAATCATGTCCGAACGACCGGGGAAACGTTCACGGAATTTTTCCATACGCCACGGGGCAATAATCGTGATTTCCGGGTCGAGAGCTTCTGCAGCGAACTGGAAACGGCACTGGTCATTACCTTTACCAGTAGCACCATGAACGAAGTATTTCGCGCCAACTTCATGAGCAACACGGAGGCACGCACGAGCGATAATCGGACGAGCAATCGACGTACCGAGAAGATAAATTCCCTCGTACTTCGCCTGCCACTGAATCATCGGGAACGCATAATCGCGACAGCATTCATCCGTCACATCGACAACGCGAGCGGTCTTGGCACCGATTTTCAATGCTTTTTCGATAATCGCTTCACGGTCTTCGCACGGCTGTCCGACATCCACATACACCGCGTGCACTTCAAAACCTT
>JAUNAI010000368.1 GCA_030527705.1 Planctomycetia bacterium
CAACAGATTCCACAGAAAAGAGTACGTTTTCAGGAAATGATACTCTGATTCTACATGAAAATTCAAGAGAGAGCAGCCTTTCACTTTTTCCTCATTTTTCGTTGCTAAAACGACAGAGAAGTGTGGTTTCATACTACCTTGTGATAAAATGATTCACGTCACCGAGTTCTTCGCTTTCCCAGCCCTATATTTTCCGTGAAATCTGCCAAAGATGAAATATTCGGTCTAAAAGAAGAGGTATATAACGCAGTCGCCAAAAAGGTCGAAGTGGAAGTCTTTAAAAGACGTTTATAGAACCTGTAAAGGAGCGACCACCTCAAAATCAGAGAATCTGTAAAGAAGCAAACCAAATGAACGTATTTATGGAATGTGTAAATTACCTACGATATTCCGACTTTTACGGTCCCAAACGCTCGGTGATTCCACCATTCCCTAATTCCAGAACTTACGTTTCTCCATTACAGGTTTTCTATATTTACGCAACTTTAATTAATCAGTGGTTACTTCACGAATATATAAAATTGAGTAGATAACCTGAAATTACCCAAGGTTACTAACTGGAACGTAAAAATAAACGATTACAACACGAATTCCGATTCTTTAACAGGAAATCACAAAAATTTCAGGAAAAAGTTTATTTTCCCTCTTGACAGAATGCGGTGGATAGTAGAAAATAGATGATTGTATAGGTCTATTTTTTAACCTTCAAAATTTTAGAGGCTGCACATGTTTAATTGGTTTAACTCCTCCAAAACAGTATCGGGAATCGGAAAAATCGAGTCAGATTTTATCGTTATGTTCCAGACAGCAAGTCAGGAATTTCAGTTGGCGTGTCAAGTCGCATTATATGGTCGGAATGCGGATTCCGTGCGCGAAGAGATTTCTGATTACGACAAAGCAGTCAATAAAGCAGAACGTCGCATTCGGAAAGAGCTAGTGGTTCATTGTTCCGTCCGAAGTATGATTGATCCAGAGTCGCTCGTGATGATGAGTATTGCGAAAGATGCGGAACGTCTGGGAGACTATGCGAAAAACATTTATGACATGGGTGAACTCGCACCGATGTTACCGCAAGGTGAGGAACGGGAACAGTTACAGATTCTAGATATGATGATCCGGAAATTATTCGCGCGTAGTACGGAAGCATTACAGAAACATGATGAGGAACTTGCCCGACAGGTGATTATTGAGTGTAAGTGGGCGGGAGAACAGTGTGACAAGATTACCCAGAAGTTACTGACGCTCGAGGAACCGAATCGTCGGACTGCGTCGGACGTGTTGATGTTCCGATTCATGAAGCGGATGTTATCCCACATGCGAAATATCTGTTCCAGCATAGTGCAACCGTTACATAAGTTGGACTTCACGAAAAAAATCACCAAAAAATCGACGTTAGAAGGTGACCTTCTCAGTCGAAAAGCAGAATTCCAGGCAGAGCTTGACGCAGAAGCTACGCGGTGGAAAATGTAATTTAAGCGTCATTTTAACATGAACATTTCCGGATTCCGTGTGAGTTCGGACTGATTTTAATAACCTTCCCGGTATTTTCATGAATATTTTAGGAATATTTCACGAGTATTCCACGGATATTCTATTAAATTCGTGAAAATACTGCATTTTACAGGAGAAAAAACGTGAAACTTTCTAAACTCGCCTTGGCTTCCCTGATGTGCGTATGCTGTGTTGGAACGGGAGTTCTCTCCAGCGTAGTGCTTTCCCACCTGACCGTTTCCCGGATGCCGGCAGCTCCGCAGATTATCACGGCTCAGGCCAACACGTCGGACCGTGTGGATGGTTACCTGACCTGCACGGGTTATGTTGACACGAATCTTGAAGCGTTATACGTTCTGGATTCCACCACTGGTATCCTTTCCGCTGGAGTTCTCTCGAAAAACTCGAAATCCGCTTCTTTTCAGGCACGGTATCAAGGAAATGTGAATCTGGATCTGGAAAAAGCAATTACGTTCATGAGTAAAGCGGGAAATAGTGGAAGTTCGAAACGTTCCTCCTCATCATCCTCACGTAACAAGAAAAAGCGTGACGCGAATTCTGAGCTTCAGCAGCAGGTCGCGATGGCCATGCCGTCGGAGCCGAAATATATCATGACATGTGGTGTCCACGACATGCCGGGAACGGGACAGACGCGGCCAGGAGCCTCAGCGCTGTATGTCACGGAAGTGAATACAGGCCTCACGCTGGTTTACGTCCTACCGTGGAATGCGTCTGCGCACTCGAGTAATGTACCGGTCAGTCTGCCGATTACTTATTACACGATTGACCGCTTCTTGGTACCGATGGTCACAGAAGAAGCTGTGGATGAAGAGTAATAAAACGGTAAGTAGGTATATCAGAAGGTATATAAAATAGATAGCCTGAAAGAGTAATTAGCAGGAGATGTGGACAGAATCATGATTTTCTTCCGTGTCTTCTTCTGAAACTGAATTAAAATGGAATCATGAAACCGTCGGTCATCATGCGGACTGGCGGTTTTATTAACGTTTAAGGGTACTTTTATGGAAGAGAATCCACGTAACCAATTTTCGGCCGACACGCAAAATACGGAAAATGCCATGCCCAATCTGTTACCAGGATTCAGTCAGGAACAGATTCTGGAACGGGAACGGAAGATAGACGGTTGGATTAATTTTGTAGTTTTTGCCGTTGTCCTCCTCGCACTGGTGCCGATTTTTCGCTGGGGAAATCATATTTTCCGTACCCAGTCGACTGACCATTTCCTGATAGGGCTTCCGCTGAGTGACCTAAACGCGTTACAGCCGGTTATCGGTGAAACTCCACCACCGAAAACAGCAGAATATATGAATCGTTCTTTCATGATTGTGTTATGGGGACCGTGGGATGACATCTCCTGTGACCTGTTACAAAAAATTTCGATACCGCTTCAGGCTGCACAGAAAAATAAAAATTTTCGGGTTATTCCGATTGTCTACTTTACCAGAACGGCAGAGCCCATTCCGTGGTATGAAATGGATCGCGAACAGCGTCAGCAATTTATTGAGCAGAAACGCATGGAAGAAATGCGACTGAGTCAGTATGTACAGCAGAGTTTCCGTGGTCACGGATTTTTCTTCCCGAATGTCTGGTGGGATCCGGCAGATCGATTCCGTCTCGACATGATAAATATGGCAATTGAGGAATCTAAAACACTCCGCCGAAAGGTAGACGGTCTGGGTTTTCCGACGGTAATTTACGCTGAAAACGGCGTCATCCGAAATGTATGGAGCAGTAATTCTGAACAAGATATTCAGGAAATCTCGGAAACACTAAAAATTATCGCGACACAGTAATAGAACCAAAAAATATATGCCGTGTGTGTTTTCTTATTTTCTGAGCGCGCGAAATTTTACTGGTACTTCCCACGCAGAATTTCGCGCATCTCATTTTCTGA
>JAUNAI010000052.1 GCA_030527705.1 Planctomycetia bacterium
TCCGTCGTGATTTCCTGTATCATTTTCCGTATTATTTTTCCCGTGATTTCTTATGATGTCTTCCGCTGAAATCATTCGTAAATTTCCCACGTGCCACGTATTCCGACCGTCGGCCTTCAGCGTCCATTCTTCCGTTTCGCGCAGAACGGTATGCGTCGGCGTGTCGATTAAAAGCGTGAAGAAAATCGCGCGCTGTAACGTGTATGAAAAATACCGAATCTGCTCGAATTCATGCGCTGCCACCGGTTCCGTGAGCTTACTGAACTCTTCTAACGACCGTAATGATTCCTGAAGCCGCGAGAAATTTGCGTCGAGGACGGCCGAGAGAGAACTCCGTTGGAATTCAGTATCTGTACAGATTTTCGTTCCGACATCCGCGAGCGTTTCCCGATACGTCAGTCGCACGGACATGGGAAATTTCAGGACATTCTGCACGAGCCGATGTCGGAGGTTTTTCAGTTTTTCTACCAGAAATGGGTCATCTCGCAGAAAACGGACGAAATCCTCAATGACTCGTAATGCCTCACACGCCCGATTCGCCGCTGCGTCAATCACGCGCAGATAACCTGCCTCTTTACTCTTATTATTCATTTCCATTTTCTCCATTTCCGACACGTTTCCGGAGCCATACCATTCCGGCTTCATGTTCCGTGAAAATGCCGTCAAGTTGTGCGATCCACGCTTCTCGCAGAATCTCTCCCATCTGTTTTCCTGGCAGAATTCCGAGCGTTTCCAGATCGCGTCCCAGCAGAATCGGTGCCGGCTGTTTTTCCAGTACACCCCATTCTCGCGCTAACTCGACCCATTCCTGAAAATTGAGCTTCACCGTCGATTTTCTCGCACCAACGTTTTCTACTTTAAAATTTCCTTCTCCCTCTTTTTCGGACACTCTCGGTTCTTTTCCTTCTCTCACTTTTTCCAGTGTTCTTGGTTCTTTTTCTTCACACACACCTTCAGTCGTTTCCGATTTTATGACGTCTTTTATTTCTCTCGTTTTTTCCATCTTATTTTCCCACACACCGCGTCCTGCCGCATCGGCCGTGGCTAAAAGTCGCCATAACCGGATATTCGCGGGCGTGAGTAACACGGAAAGATGTCGAACATGCGCGGGCGTCGCTTCTCGGTGAGCGTGAAAATCATGAGCACCCACGAGTGACTGAACTGCTTTCATTACGGAAATTGGTGCACGTAATCGGGATAATATTTCACCGGCGATTTTCTTCCCAACCTCTGCATGTCGTGGCATGGAAATCGTTCCGTCCTCATTTTTTCGGAATGTCACAGGTTTCCCAACATCATGGAGCAGGGCAGAAAACATAAGTAAAAGTCGCTGGGCATCAGGTAAATTTTCTGATTGTGCGAGTTCCGCCGCCGCCATACATACCTGCCGCGTGTGTGTCCAGACATCTCCTTCCGGGTGAATTTTCAGGTCTTGAGGCGTTTCCGTCATTCGCGCTAATTCCGGAAAACACGTAATCCACCCCGTCTCGCGTAACACGTCCAGTCCCTTTTCCGGCCAGGTCCCTTTCACTGCCCATTTCTCCAGCTCGCCATAAATCCGTTCTGCTGACAGCGTTTCGAATTCTGGCAGGACACGGCGACAAAACTCGACAGTCCTCGCCTCCATATGAAATCCGAATCGTGCGGCGAACTGCATCCCACGTAGAACACGGAGCGGGTCTTCACAGAAACGTTCCGTCGGCGCACGCAGAATCCCACGTTTCAGGTCACCGAGACCGTCATAAGGGTCACAGAAAGAGCCGTCCAGTCGCATTCCAATGGCGTTTACTGTAAAATCACGTCGGGAAGCCGCCTCCTGAAATGTCATCGACGAGTCAGGCGTCACCTCAAAAGCGCAGTGACCAACACCGATTTTACGTTCACGTCGTGGAATCGCGAGGTCGATTTCATTATCCACTTTAATCACGCTAAAACTCTGCCCTACCTGTCCGATATGAAATGCCGGACGGAGAGCGGCAGAAATCTGTGCGTAGGAGAGGCCGTAAACTTCCAAGTCGACATCTTTCGAGGGGACATTCAGTGCCAAATCACGGACGAAACCGCCGACAAAAAGAATATCCGTCGCGCCAGCCGCAAAAAGTAGCTCATGAATCCGTCGAATTTTCGCGTTAAACGGGATATCCACCATAAAATCGGTCCTTATTTTATACACGACACACTATAAAATTTCATTTTCCGACGTTTCGCGTTTCTGAAACGGTTACTGGAAGGACCACCCTTCCCTGAATTTTCAAGTGGAATCAGTATAACTGAATGAGAATAGACTTTTTTCTTTTCATTATAATAAAAAGCAGAAATAAGTCAAGAGAGTTTCGGTAGAACATTTCCCGTACGTGCCCAAGCGATAGGGAATCACAGAAATTTTTCCATATCGCTCAGGCAGGAACGTGGACACTTTTCACATATTATCCATTTTTCGCTTCTTTTACGAATCGAATTGCATTCAGATGATGTTCCAAACTGTCTGCGGTTGTCGATTTCCACGGCGTCTGTAGGAATCCTTTCAGGCGTGGTCCATCGATGTGCTCACGACAGAATTTCACCAAATTACCGAAATTCGCGTCATTATCCCAGTTCGAGCCAGTCGGAATCTGGTCGAAACCTTCTTTTTCGAGCTTCAGATACGCCTGCAGGTAGTTCACTTTCGCCGGGTCCCACTCCGTGTTGTAGTACCAGTTACTCTGTAACACATGTTTCGGCATCCGTTTCGCGAATTCGTCCCAGTGATGCCAGCAGTAATCCGACCAGATCCACGGACGGACATTCTGCGCATCGACCGTCTTGACGAAGAAGAGAAAATCGTGCCACCACAACTCATTTTGGCGAATAACGATATAATCGTACGTTTGCTGATGACCGAAAGTTTCTTCATCGTAACCGAGATGGAAGAATCGCGGTGTGTCGAAAATCTCGCACACTTCCTGAATCAGGTCGGCACAGACTTCATAATATTTCGGCGTAGAAAGCATCCGGGCGTAATCTCCGAGCCAGAAATCGTGACAGGCGGAGAAATTCAGTTTCGGAATCGGCTCAATTCCCATTTTCCGTAGCCGAGCGAGTTCGTTACGGAGTTTTTCGACACTCCACGCGCCCTCAATCGCGATTTCCGGGTGGCTTTCGTACTGAACGCCCTCACCAAGGTCGATAAGAAGCAGATTCAGCCCAGCATCCGCCATTTCGTTGGTTAAGCGTTCCCAGACGGGGTACTCGCAAATCATTTTGGAATGTGGAGGCGTGTATGCACGCGGAGTGTCGCCCCACATATTATGTCCAAGATTCAGCATGTTTCCCCAGATTAGCGGGGCTTTTTCCTGCTGAGCGGAAACGAAATTCGACAGCGCGGCGCCCGCGAAGAGCGTAGCACTTGTTTTCAGGAAGGTTCGGCGAGTTGCCATGGTAGGTTCTCCTTAAAAAGTAAAAAGTAAAAAATAAAAAATAAATAAAACTCAAAATTGCAAGCAATCGAAGATTGCGATTAAAAGGTTTTTTGGAAGAGGGGCTGGGAGAGACCTATTTTGCAAAATAGTTCCCCCTTAAAAAACCTTTTAATAGCGACTACGTCGCGGATGTGTTGTTTTCTTTTTTTCTTTTTTCTTTTCATTCCGTTTTTTTCTTTTTTAAAATTACCACCCACGTAATCACCGCGCCCACGAACAACAAAATCGAAACGTTCTGCGAAATTGTAAACTGCGTCCCGAGCGCATTCGCTTCGTCCGTCCGTACCATTTCCATCAGGAACCGATGAATGGGATACAGCGTCATAAACATCACGAAGACTTCTCCATCCCGACGCATTCCCACGCCATTCGGATTCCGGCGGAGGTATGAGTAAATCATTAATAAAACGAAAATTACCGTCGCACCGCAACTACTGTAAATCTGCGTCGGATACACCGCCAGACTGACCGGTCCCGAAGATTCCGTTGTCGTCAGCGACCATTCCTTCTCGCCGTCCTGATTCTCCGTCCGCATGTCGATTTTCCCTTCTTGCCGCGTGAACTCAACCAACTGCTGAATCACCCGCGCACGACTCGGTTTTTCCAGCCCGTTCAACTCCAGAATGTAGTCTCCCGGTTGAATTCCCTCGCGCTCTGCCAAACTTTTCGGCTCCAGCTCCACAATCACCGTCGGTGCCGGAGCCGTATTCGGAAAATTATCCTCCGCAAGTCGCATTCCATAATAAAACGCATCCGGGTCAATCTTTAGTTCACCCGTTTCCAACTGACGTGTAAAAGGTGGACTTCCAGCCGGAAAATGGACACCCCAGTGTTCATGTGCCGGGTCGCACACGCCACCAAAACAGCAACCATTCAAGAAACAGCCAAGCCGACCGAGAGCTAATCCAACCATCATACTGGGCGCAAGAAGGTCCAACATCCGCCGAAATGAGAGACGTTTTAGAAACATGTAAATTCCCGCACCGAGCACACCACCAATCAGCGACCCATACACGACCAACCCACCTTCAGGAACGTTAATAATCCGCAAAATCGTCTGTGAAACCGTCGGCATCTGGAACTGTTCCCAATACTCAATGACGTAAAACGCTCTTGCACCGAGAATACCGCTCACACACAGACAGATACACGTAGCAAAAACCTGGTCGGCAGTAAAACCGAACTTTTTCGCTCTCCAGATAGCTAGCCCAACTCCAGCGACGATTCCGAGAAACATCATCATTCCATACGCCTGAATCGGAATCCCTGCAGCACGTCCGACACGCGGAAGAAGGAAGCAGATTACCATACCGAAAATCACCACCAACGCACCATTTATGAGCAGGTCCGTGAGCTTTATATCCTTCCATTTTTTCCAGCAGAGGGCACATGTTACGACAACCGCCACGAGCCACAGCGCGAACAGAATCCCGAAACCGAAAATCGGCACACCCCCCACTTCATAAGGTATAAAAAATAGCGTCTGGTGCATATTTTTTCTCTTTCTGATGATTACTTCAGTAGGCCTTTACGATTTATATTAATTATACCGACTACACCAACACATTTTATACTGTGATGATTTATACCGACTCCACCTAAAATTTCAGGGAAGAACGATCCTTCCAGCAGTCATTTCCGTAACGCGAAATGTCGGTAAAGCTGAATTTTATAATGCGTTGGGTATGAATTATAATCCCGGTCAGTTATTTTCTTAAGGAAATGCTGATTAAGTCACGTTTTTGGGAGGTGACGCGTCTCGCGTCGCTATGATGTCCTTAAAATGTCGATTTTAGCCTGAAATCGGTGATGTTCGGATACTTTTTAGGCTAAAATTTATATTTTTCGCCATTTCAGCGACGCGAGGCGCGTCGCCTCCCAGTTAATCAGCATTTCCTGAACTACTCCCCAACCACAATATTATCAATTAATCGTGTATCATCCACGCGGACGGCAAGGAGAATCGCGACGGGGAGCGTAAATGTCGGTGAAATACTAGCATTAAGAGCGTTACCGTTCTCAGCATTACCCACGTTACCAGTGTTACCATTCTCCGCTTCTTCCGGAAGGAGCGTGTCAGGGTTCACAATCGCGATGTAGTCGATTTTATGTTGGGGATGTTCCAGAATCGCACGAATTTCCGCCTCAATTACCGCTCGGTCTCGGCATCCAGCCTGAATCAGTGTTTCCGCATGACGTAAACTCCGCGAAAGACACAATGCGCGCTGGCGTGCGTCCGGAGAAAGGTAGCGATTTCGGGAACTCATCGCCAATCCGTCCTCTTCCCGCCGAATCGGACACATTTTTATCTTAATCGGCACATTCAGGTCACGCACGAACTGTCGAATTACCTGAACCTGCTGGAAATCTTTCTGACCAAAAAACGCGACATCCGCCTGCGTCATGTTAAACAGCTTCAGCACGACCGTCGCCACACCGCGAAAATGTGTTGGCCGGAACGTTCCCTCCAGCGGTTTCGACGGACCGCCGACTTCTACGAAAGTATCGAAATTTTTCGGATACATTTCCCCTGCCGTCGGCGCGAACACGAAAATATTTTCCTTTTCATTCACCGTTTCTAACAGCTCCAGATCACTCTGAAGCGTCCGTGGATATTTATCGAAATCCTCACCCGGCGCGAATTGCGTAGGATTCACGAAAATTGAAACGATCGTGAAATCCGACTGTTTCAGCGACTCGCGGACAAGTGAAAGATGCCCGTCATGCAGAGCGCCCATGGTCGGAACCAACCCGACACGTAAATCTTGAAGATGCAGTGAATGAACAATTTTGTGCAGTTCTGCACACTCGGAGACAACTACCGGTTTCATATTAATTTATTATATTTTCCCAAAAAATATACTAAAAGTAAAAGGAACAACCTATTTTCTCTCACAGTATAACATAAATTCGCGCAAGAAACAAGTCGGAATGGACGAAAAGATGGAAAAAAAGCGGAAGTTAGAGAAAATTTTCGGGAAGAAACCAGTAGAAAAGGTAAACTCTTTCGGAAAAAATTAATAAAAATTTGAAAAAAATTTTTAAAAGAACTTCCGAATCGTGTAAATTCCAGAAGTGAAAAGCCTATTTTCTCCCTTAAAATACGGACTGTGAGCGTTTTTTGTGAAAATTTTAAAAGTTTTTCTGGGAAAATCGCCTCCCCGCTTGCAAAAATCGGAAATTGTGGTAAAATACATTATGATTTTTTTAGTGTCATGATTTTTTGGGGAACACTAAACTTATACCTGTTTTAACTCGGAATGGTGCACTTTATCGAAATTCTGAATTGAAACCAGTAAAGGACGGGGTGCCGATTATGTCAGAGAATATTGAACGTAACGAAAATGCGGAGACGACTGGCCTGCCGACCATTTCGCCGGCGCGTCGGAAGCAGCTCAACAAGTCGTATGAAATCGGAATGCAGAAAAGTAATCAGAAAAGCTACGATTATGCGATCGAGCTTCTGGTACAGTGTGTTTCTTCGGACCCTGCTAATGTAGAATATCTTCAGGGACTGATCAAAACCCTGAAAGAAAAATATGAGAAAGCCCGTGGAAAAGGCCATCCGATGGCGTTCCTGAAGATGATGGGACCGAAAGGCGCCATGAAGAAAGCCATGGCGAAAGAGGATTGGAAGTCGGCCATCGAGTCGGGCGTCAAAGCGATGGTCTGGAATCCGTGGGATTTCCCGACGCTGAGTAATCTGGTAAAAGCTACGAAAGCGGTCGGCCTGGTTGACCCACCGTTACTTTTCCTGAAACTTGCGTTGGAAGCTGGACCGAAAGATGTCGCGATTAACCGGTTCTGTGGCACAATGCTGGAAGAATTGGACCATATTAATGAAGCGTATCAGTGTTGGCGACGTGTTGGTGAATTGAAGCCGGGCGATGAAGAAGCGGAACGGATGCAGACAAAACTTACGATTGCCCGTACGATTAAAGAGACCGGTTACACCGCAGCTCCGCCACAAGGTGCTGCCAGTACGGTTAAGGTCCGGGGTGATTCCGGCGAAACGCTTGAGATGACGCAAGAAGAACGTATCGAGTACCAGATCCGTCAGCAACCGAAAAATGCCTCGCTTTATCTCCAGCTGGGTGATATGTTCATCCAGGCGGAAAATTTCGAGAAGGCGCAAGATGTCCTCAAGCGCGGAGTCGATTCCTGTGGTCCTGGCGATGGACTTCAGGATAAACTGGAAGACGCGCAGATCCGTTGGATGCGGCAGAAGATGTCGAAAGTGGATCGCAACAGCGAGGAATGGAAGAAGTTGCGTCTCGAAATGAACGAAACCGAGCTGGGCATCTGGAAAAACCGTTGTGACCGTTATCCGAACAACTTGGGATTCAAGTATGACTTGGGTCTCCGTTATCAGATGAAGGGTGACAACGACGAAGCAATTAAGCAGTTCCAGATTTCCAAGAAGGAACCACGTCGTGCAGGTCTTTCCTGTCTGGCGTTGGGACAGTGTTTCCAAGGAATTAAACAATACAGTTTAGCCATGGCGAACTACCAGGAAGCGATTGAAAAAATTCCGGACCGTGACGCGGAAAATCGGAAAAAATCGCTTTATCTTGCTGGTAAATTGGCGATGTCGCTGAAGGAATACGATCAGGCGAACGAATTCTTAACTCGTCTGGCCGACATGGACTTCAGTTATAAAGACGTTTCCGAGTTGTTGGCAAAAGTGGAAGAATTGCGTCAGGGCTGAAAAACATGTGCCGATGATTTTCATTTCGAAATAAAATCGAGACGAAAATCAGTTTCTGAATCTGAAAGTGAAACGGAAACAAAAACTGAAAAAGTCGGTAATAAAAAATTTAGGTAAAAAGAATTTAGAGCGCGTCAGTAATGAAACACTCTGAATTCCGGGTTATAATTTCATTTTCAATGTATTTATAGGAGCGATTTCGACGAATCATGCCGAATATCAAAAGTGCTAAAAAACGTCTTCGTCAGAGTGAAGCCAGAAAAGTGACCAACTTGGCCATCAAACGTACCCTGCGTCGTAACTGCCGTAGTGTCCGTAGTGCCGCTGCCGAAGGAAACATCGAATTGGCAAACGCAAATTTCCGTCTTGCCTGCAAACATTTGGACCAGGCGGCTGCGAAACACATCATTCATAAGAATACGGTTTCCCGTCTGAAGTCCCGTTTATCCGCGTGCATTAAAGCTGCTAAAAACGCTGACTAATTTTCCAATGAAAGCACGGCAGGCAGTCGGCGTTCCGGTGTCTGCCCCGCTTTTTTGTGGTTTTTTATAATACTCTGCGTTTTCTCTCCTGTTTATTTGGGAGAATAAAGCGGTAGAGTGTGTTTTGTTTCTTGCATTTCTATACCTCTTTCCTTTAAAATCCAGTGGAAAGTTAATATCCAATGGAAAATGTCATGAAAAACCCCAGTATCGCAATTTATCCCGGCTCTTTCGACCCGATTACTCTCGGACATCTAGATATTATGGAGCGGGCAAGTCGAATTTTTGATAAATTAATTGTCGGAATTGGTGTCAATCTGGAAAAAGCGCATCTTTTCACTCCTGAAGAGCGAATGGAGCAGATTCGGCTTTCCACGCAGCATTTACCGAATGTCGAAATCCGAACTTTTAACGGTCTGGCAGTGCGTTTTGTCGAGGAATGTGGCGCCAACGTCATGATTCGTGGTGTGCGACCGATTACGGACATTCCGGCCGAGCTGACGATGATGATGGCGAATCGCCGTTTATCGAACCGTGTTGAAACGCTTTTCATGATTGCGGACGGAGAACTTGCACACGTTTCCAGCTCACTGATTAAGCAGATTGCGGGACTTGCTGGGCGTGAAGAGTTCCGGAAATTCCTGCCCGAAGTAGTCATTCCATTCGTGGAAGCGAAATTTCAGGCAATGAAATATGAAAATAAAAGTTAAAGTGAATGCTGCACAATAAAGTGCATGCTGCATAATTGGGAGATAGCGCGTCTCGCAAGTGCAAAAGTGGTGAAAAATACACATATATAAAATGGAAAGGGTAAATGTGGTGTGAATATGAATAAACCCGACAAGAAGAACATCCACCGGCGCGGTTTTTTGAAGAGTGCGGGAGGGCGGACCGTCGCGGTTTCAGCCACGGTTTCTGCGACTCTGAGTGGTGCGGCACTCACCTTTCCACTAACAGGGTGTGGCTCTGGAAATTCAGAATCATCCTCGGAATTCACGCCTGGACCAGGACCGGAGAGGCTTCAGACGCCGATTCCGACCGACCAGATGACGTACCGCACTCACCCACGTTCTGGCGACCGCGTTTCCCTGCTCGGTTATGGTTGTATGCGCTTTCCGACGAAAACGAAAGTAAAAAGTGCCACTGCACCATACGAAATCGATCAGGAGGTAGTAAATGAATTGGTCGATTACGCCATCGCGCACGGTGTGAATTTTTTTGACACTTCCCCACGCTATCTTCGCGGACATTCCGAGCGCGCAATCGGTCAGGCTCTTTCTCGTTACCCACGTGATAAATTCTTCATTTCCACGAAACTCTCGAATCAGGCGTTTTACGGTTACGATGAAGCCGTCCAGATGTATCAGAATTCATTCCGCGACTTACAGGTGGATTATTTCGACTATTATCTCGCGCACGCGGTCGGAACTTTCGACGCATTTCAGAAACGGTACGTCCAGAACGGCGTTCTGAAATTTATGATGAATGAGCGAAAAGCTGGCAGAATTCGGCATCTCGGCTGGTCGTTTCACGGTCAGAAAGAATTTTTTGATTACATGCTCTCTCCCGAATTAAAAATTGACGGAGAGTCGCCGAACTGGGATTTCGTGTTGATTCAGGCGAATTATTTCGACTGGAATACCGCGACAGGCAGGACTAATGTAAACGCGAGTTACCTGTACGATAAACTGGAAAAACTTGGTATTCCGGTAATGATTATGGAGCCGTTACTGGGTGGACAGCTAGCGAAACCGAATTTTAAGGCACTTGCGCTCATGAAGCAGGCAGAGCCGGAGGCAAGTTGCGCATCGTGGGCGTTTCGGTTTATCGGCTCATTCCCGAACGTTCTAACGGTACTCAGTGGTATGACGTACATGGAACACTTACAGGACAACTTACGGACTTTCTGCCCGATGAAACCGCTTTCGGACGCAGAGCACGAGGTGTTACGGCAAGTGACCGACACGATGTCCGAGTTTCAGGGAATTAACTGTACTCAGTGTCAGTACTGTATGCCGTGTCCGTACGGAATCGATATTCCAGAAGTTTTTGCGCATTATAATCGGTGCCTAAATGAGGGAAATTTCCCCAGTGACCCGGCAAGTGAAAATTATAAAAGAGCACGACGTGCGTTTTTAATTGGCTATGACCGTCGCGTGCCGAAATTGCGTCAGGCGAATCACTGTATCAGCTGTAGTCTCTGCGAGAAAGAATGTCCGCAATTCATCAAAATCGGAAACGAAATGAAGAAAATTGACAATTTTGTGGAAAATCTCAAGCAGGAGCGTGGAAAGGCAGGTCTCTGATGTTACGGAAATTGCGTATTTTGATGGCGTGCGTTAGTTTTTTGTTGGTGACGCTCCTGTTTCTGGATTTCACGGGGACGATTCATCTCTGGTTCGGGTGGCTGGCGAAAATCCAGTTCCTCCCTGCTCTTCTGGCGGTAAATGTCGGCGTCATGGTGGGACTGATTCTCCTGACGCTCCTTTTCGGGCGAATTTACTGTTCCGTTATCTGTCCGCTGGGAATTTTACAAGATATTTTCTCTTGGTTCGCAGGAAAATCGAAACGGTTTCGATTCCAGTTTAAACCGGAAAAAACGGTTCTGCGTTACGGATTCCTGGTGGTTTTCGTAGTTCTACTCCTCGTGGGCTGTGGACAGATTGCCGCATTTCTCGCGCCATATAGTGCTTTCGGAAGAATCGTAAGTACGTTACTTTCCCCGATTTACCTTCTCGGCAACAACGCGCTGGCGTATCTTGCGGAAAGAGCGGAAAGTTACGCATTTTATCGTGTCGACATCTGGTTTAAGAGTGTGACGATGTTTCTGACTGCGACTTTCACGCTCCTCCTCGTCGGCATTTTAGCGTGGCGTAGTGGGCGAGTTTACTGTAACACCGTCTGTCCGGTCGGCACGATTCTCGGCTTTTTTAGTCGTTTTTCACTCTGGAAACCGACGATTAACACCGAAAAATGTAACGGTTGTGGTCTGTGTGCGCGAAACTGTAAATCGTCGTGCATTAACCCCGCGACGCACCGAATCGACACTTCCCGTTGTGTCGCGTGTTTCGACTGTCTCGAAACCTGCCGTCAACACGCAATTGAGTGGAAAATCGGCGGAAAACCAAGAACAGAAAATATAACAGAAAATATAACGGAAAATGTGGAAACCACCGTAGAAACTGTTGCGCGTCGGGGATTTCTTATGGCGGTAACGCTGACGGCATTACAGGCTGGGAGAGCGTCGGCGCAGAATTCCGGTCAGAAAACAGAAAATAATTCTGGAAATAACGCGGGAAATCTGTCAGAACAGAAAAGTTCAGGAACGAAAATGCCTGCGCATTCCACGTCGAAAACGGATGGTGGACTGGCGGAAATCATCGATAAAGTATCTCCGAGACGTGTGACTCCGATTACACCACCGGGGTCGGAGGGAATTCGGCATCTCGCGCGCCACTGTACCGCGTGTCAGCTCTGTGTAACGGTCTGCCCGAATCAGGTTTTACGACCGTCGAAGAATGGGAAGATATTTCAGATGCCGGAAATGTCATATGAGCGTGGTTACTGTCGGCCAGAATGTGTCCGATGCTCGCAGGTCTGCCCGACAGGCGCAATTCAGCTTCTAGATGTGGCAACGAAATCTGCGACGCATATCGGTCAGGCGGTCTGGGTACGTGAGAGCTGCGTCGTCATGACGGACCACGTAAATTGCGGAAATTGCGAGCGTCACTGTCCGACGAAAGCGATTCAGATGATTCCGAGTGACCCGAAGAACCCGGATTCTCTGAAAATCCCTGCGATCGACCCAGCTCGCTGTATCGGTTGTGGTGCCTGTGAAAACCTCTGCCCAGTCCGACCCGTGAGTGCGATTTATGTAGAGGGTGTCGAGCGACATCATCTGGAGTAGAACGCCTGAATCATCGTATAAAATATGAAATGATACAAGAATTAATAAGTACGGAAAACGGAAATAAAGATAAAGAATCATCATAAAAAAATAAAAATACAGCCTCCCCTTTTAGCTTCTTAATCGCTTTCTGGGAAGGCTGATTTTTTATACCCGATACACTATAAAAATTCCATTTCATCATCATTTCGCGTTATGGAAATGACAACCGTTGGGACCACCCTTCCCTGAAATTTCAAGTGTGATGGGCATAATCCATTACTCCGACTTAACGAGTCACTTTTTCATGGTAATCACTTACCATTAAGTTTCACGGAGTCACTTCTGACGTCATCCGTGTTAACATTAACTGTGTTACTTCTGACGTTAACCGTGTTACTTCTGACATTAACGCGCGACTTCTACACACCGTGTTTCACGCGTAACGGTAACTTTAATCTCTCCTGGATAACTGAGCTGTTCCTCGAACGCGCGGACGATATCCCGACATATTTTAGCGGCCTGTTCATCCGTCGTTTCACGAGAGGAAACAATTACACGCAATTCACGACCTGCCTGAATCGCATACGCCTGCTCGACTCCCTTAAATTTACACGCAATCGTCTCCAGCTCTTCCATTCGGCGAATATAGCGTTCCAGTGTTTCACGCCGAGCACCGGGCCGTGAGGCACTTGCCGCGTCCGCAGCCGCCACAATCGCAGTATAAATACACTCCGCGCGAAAATCATCATGGTGACACAGTGCCGCCATCACCACTTCCCGTGGCTCACCACACCGTTTCAGCAGGTCCGACCCAATTCTCGGATGACCACCTTCAGCCTCATGGTCGACCGCCTTTCCGATATCGTGCAATAATCCGCAACGCCGTGCGAGACGCTCATCCAACCCAAGCTGCTCTGCGATCATCCCAGACAGAAATGCGACTTCCACGCTGTGCCGAAGGACATTCTGGCTGTAACTAGTCCGATAATGAAGCCGCCCGAGCAGATTCACCAACCGTTCCGGCATGTTCGGAAAACCGACTTCTAATGCTGCGGATTCTCCGATTTTCTGAATATTTTTCTCCAACTGCGCCTGCGTCTGCATCACGATTTCTTCAATTCGCGTCGGATGAATCCGGCCGTCGAGAATCAGCTTCTGTAGGGAAAGACGCGCAACTTCCCGGCGAATTGTGTCGAAAGAACTCACAATCACAACTCCCGGAGTATCATCGATAATCACGTCCACACCAGTAATACTTTCAAAAGTCCGGATATTCCGTCCCTCACGCCCGATAATTCGGCCTTTCATCTCATCACTGGGAATGTCGACTGTACTCGTCGTCGCGTCGGCAGTGTGCGCGGCAGAATAACGCTGAAGCGCGGAAAGAAGAATTTCACGCGACAGATCCTCGCAGTCCTCCTTCATTTTTTTCTCATGTTTCGCGATAATTGCGCCACTTTCCTGCTGGAGCGACTCTTCCAGCTCACTGAGAATCCTTGCCGTTGCTTCCTCTTTCGATAATCCGCTAATCTGGTGTAACGTCTGACGCTGAGCCTGAATCAACTTATCCAGCTCGGCTGCCCGTTTATTATTTTCCTGAACCTTATCACTCAGTTTTCTCTGCGTCGATTCATTCAGTTTTTCTTGCTTTTTCAGCTGGTCCTGCTGAATCGTAATCGCATCATCCCTCTTATTCAGCGCCCGCTCACGCTCGTGAAGTTCCTCACGGAGTTTCCGCAATTCCGCTTCCGCCTCCTCTTTACTTGCCAACTCACGCTTACGAATATCCAGTTCGGCATTCTGAATCAGCATTGTCGCGTGCTCTTCTGCGTTTTTAAGAATCTCTTTCGATTTCGTTTCCGCGTCCGCCAATCGTAACCGGTCCATCCAGCGAACGAGAAAAAAAGCGATAAAAAAACCTGCGACAAAAAATCCGAGCAGCGTCAGCGACAACGGGACAGAAATGGGTGTCGCCATGGCTGGTGAAAAAATTGTGTTGCCGATATTCTCTATTAGAACAGGCAATTCCATAAAAACCTCATTTATTTAAATAAAAAAGCTCTATATATTTAAACACACCCATCCTAAAAGCGGACCGAGTGTGACCACAAGGAAAATACAGTGTGAAACGCCGACACGATTCATTATCATTTTCTCAATTAATTATAACATGCTCGGCACGCTGTATATTAAACACGTAACTATCAGAGATTTTATCGGAAAAACGGAAAAGCTGTCACCTCCTGCGAGGCGCGACGGCGGGAGTTTTTCTGGCGTTATCATAATAGTTTCGCCTTCCATACGGAAACTACAGTTCCTTTATATATCTTAACAAATTTTGTGGGAATTTCAACAGGTACCCGCCATCTTTTCGCAAAAAAACAGAAAAAATAGGAAATTTTCTCTAAAACCGACCTAAAAGAAAATGCAGATTCACTCTCGCGAAAAGAATCCCCCCCCCTTTTCATTATTTCTGAATGCGGTATACTGAAACTTATTACACTTATTTTTAACTCCAGAGGATTTTATCATGCGTTTTCCGCTTTCACTGACGACTTCCATGACCCGATATATTCTGAAACAGAATTTAACGGGCGTCAAAAAATACCCGCTCGTGCTCATGCTTGAGCCACTTTTTAAGTGTAACCTTCACTGTACGGGATGTGGAAGAATTCGGGAATATGCCGACCACATGACGGAAATGCTCTCGGTCGCGGAGTGTCTCGACTCCATGACGGAATGTGGTGCGCCAGTCGTGAGTATCTGTGGCGGAGAACCGTTAATTTATCCTGAAATCGGAGAATTGGTCTCGAAAACCGTTTTTGACCTGAAACGCCATGTATATCTCTGCACGAACGGAGTTATGCTAGAGAAGCGGATTTCGGAAGGGATTTTCCGCCCCAGTAGTCGGTTTTTCATTAACGTCCATCTTGATGGCATGTCCGCCAATCACGACGCCTCTGTCTCTCGCTCCGGTGTCTGGGAAACAGCTGTCGCAGGCATCCGTGTGGCAGTGAAAGAAGGTTTCCAGGTATGCACGAACACGACGCTTTACCGCGAGTCACAGGTGGACGAAATTGTGGAACTCTGTAACTTTCTGGAGTCACTCGGTGTGTGTAGCATGATGCTCGCCCCTGCGTATCCGTACACCACTTTCGAGAGTGAGGCGGCCGACGCGCTGTTTCTGCACCGAGAAGAGACACAGGAACGTTTCCGGGAGCTGGAAAAACGCTTACGCGGAAAACGACTGGCAACGACGCCGTTATACATGGATTTCCTCACCGGACGCCGAAAATTACCGTGTGCGGCGTGGGCGAATCCGACGCGAAATGTATGTGGCTGGAAAGGTCCGTGTTATCTACTTACCGACGCGCATTACGCCTCGTATGCTGAACTTCTGGAACGGACGGACTGGGAATCTCTCGGCCCAGACGGTACCGACTCACGCTGCACTCACTGCATGATGCACTGTGGTTTTGAACCCGGCGCAGTTCTCGTGAGCACGAAAAATCCAATTCAGGGACTCCGCACGATGCTGTGGCAGTTAGGGATTTTTTAACTTAAACGAGGAAGAAAAGGGAAAAAAGCGAGAAGTAAGACAAGAATAAAAAAGACAAGAAAACCGGAAACTGAAAACCAGAAACCGGAAAAAAGAAAAAAGCATAAGAGAAAAATAAAAGAGAAGAAAAGGGCGAAAATCATGAAATTCTCAGGAATCTTGCGGAGCGCGTGTTCCGCGTTGGTTACTCTGGCAGTGTGTGTGTGCGTATTCAACTCATGTATGATAAACCTGTACGCAGCAGAAACGTCGAATACTGCCGAAATGCGGAAAATGCCGAAAAAAAAGTTCATTGAGTTGGGCTGGGACATTCCCGACACGGAGTTTATTCGGGATAATTATCAGAAAATGGAAGTGGAATCGCCTTTTTCTGGAGTGATTTATGAAATCAGACCGCGGAATGGAAAATTTGAGGATTCTTCCCAGTGGTTACTCACGCCGGATAAGTGGAATCGGGAAAATTTTCGTCCGTGTATCGAGGATATAAAATCATGCCAGTTCGAGACGTTCACGGATAACTTTATCCGCATGAATTTCACTCCGGGAACCGTTCCGTGGGATGATGATGCAGGCTGGGAAACTCTTGCGGAAAAAGCAGCGATCTGCGCGTGGGTCGCGAAGGAGAACGGTTCACGCGGTGTCTGTGTGGATTTCGAAACATATGGAAATACCATTTTTCGTTGGGAACCCGACAAGATGAACGGGCTGACGTTCCAGGAAGCGAAAAAATATGCACGGAAACGCGGTAATCAGTTCCTCTCAGCAGTTGCGAAAGAGTTTCCTGACGCGGTGATTCTGACACTTTTCATGAACTCCGCGAATTTTGAGGCGGCGAAACAGCCGGATGTAGAAGCTGCCCTGATGCAGTCGGGATACGGTCTTCTTCCTTCTTTCGTGGACGGGATGCTGGAGGCGGCGACGCCGGAAATGATTCTCGTGGATGGGTGTGAGACGGGGTATTATATCGAGGAAGAACAGTTTAAGGATTACGCACTCGACATGGTTCTCTGGACGGGGAAGGCAATGAAACTCGTTGCACCGGAGCTTCGGCAGAAATACCGTGCGCAGGTCCAGTGTAGTTTCGGTCTCTATCTGGATATGTACACGAATCCGGAAGCGAAAGTTAATTATAAAGGTCCGAAACGGGAAGGTGAAACGCGTTATGACCGGTACATCCGGTCGGTGGAAGACTCGCTGAATGCAGTGGATCAGTACGTCTGGATATACGGCGAGCATAACCGCTGGTGGAACATTCCAGAAGAGCAGAACCCAGAAAAACCATGTTTCCACTGGGAAGAGAAATTACCGGGAATTACGAATCACATGCGTTATCTGATAGACCCGCAGTGGACGCTGGGAATGATGTCACGCCGTGTTGCGGAAGGTCTGGAAGGGGAAAACTGCCTGAAAAACCCGACGTTCAGTAAGGTGGAAGATGGAAGAGTTACGGACTGGCTATTCTGGCAGAATGAGGAAAAACCGGTCGGAAGGACGTTCGCGGAGACGGTCGGAGACACACCGGCGGTGAGTTACGAGAAAGTGGTAAACGGGTGTAGTATTCAGATTCTGGACGTGAAACCGGGAGAGCAGTATTTCACGGAACTCCGTGTCCGAACCGCTGGAAAAGCGACCGCCCATCTGAATGTTTCGTGGCAGGATGAGAATGGTTGGCGTTGGGAATTGTCGGACGTGTTCGAGGCACCGAAAGACGTTCCTGCAGATGAAAACGGCTGGAAAACGATTCGCGGCTGGTTCCTCGTTCCGCCGGGAATCACGAAAATGCACTTTATGCCGTCCGTGGCGGATCAGGAAACTGCGGAGGATACGTGTAGTTTCGCCGACGCAAAATTGTATCGCTTGCGGTAATTCTGGGACGAAATTTCCATATTTTTTATGGGTTCCCCTTGTAAATTTCTCCAGAATCTACTAAAATAAAAGATATACAAAAAATCGGAAGGATTACGGAAATCGGT
>JAUNAI010000369.1 GCA_030527705.1 Planctomycetia bacterium
CCCGACGTATGAAGCGTTCCACCCGTCTGCATCATGGTTGCGATTGAGCCACCGCTATCACCAACACGGAAATTGACCGCGTTAAGCTCTCCTCCCGACATTTCAATAAGCGAGCCGTCCGCCGTTCCATTCCAGCCAATGCCGGAGTTGTTTGTCTGCGCCGTAATTTTCGCATTATCTTTAATCACAATATGAGTTTTGGCAGACATGGCGACCCACCACTCGCCCGTCACGAGCAGCTCGGAATTATCACCGAATGTCAACTCTGCCATATAATCTTCACCATCAATCGGCGTGCGCCCCTCATACGTATTCGAGCCGGTCCAGAAGTCACCATTCACGGTCATCTTAGCCGTGTCGGTCAGCGTCAAGCCTAAATATCCAGTTCCCGTAAGGTTCGTGAAAGGGACGAAATTACCACTTACCGTAAATTGCGTCGTGCCCGCAAGCGTAAGGTCTAGTGTGTCGCCAGCCGTTGCAATCGGGTTAAACGCCTGACCAACGGTAATTGTCGCGTCGGTAATCGTACCTGGATTATCTTTCGTCGGTACTCCGCTATCCCAGTATGATACATCTAACGGATTCGTAACCTCAACGTTTCCACCGTTCCACACGGTCGCAGCTTCGGCCGGAAGCCCCGACGTCAGCAGTAACAGCGTCGGTAATAATGCACTTTTCCATAATGGACGGCAAGAACGAAATTTCATCAAGTATTTTTTCATACACTTAACCAATTTTCACGACAAAATATTTTACGATTACCAATTAACTAAAATAACTTTCTACCATTACAGTTTACACAAAAATCCGCAACTGTCAAGCATTTTTTGCAAAAAAAGATAAAACTTTCTAAAATTTCTCATGAAAAGACACATGTGCTTTCATAATCCGTATAATTCCTTTAAATTACACGGACGGAATCTGTTTTTTATCCATTAGTATATGCTAAATAAATGGCACTTATGGAAAATGAAGTGCCTCAGAGCAGCGCACGACGCCTCGCCCATCAACAGTACAACTTATTCAGTGCCTACTAATGCGAAATTTTATAATGTGTCGGATATAAAAATCGAAAAATCAAGGGGCATTCAACCATTCCCTAATAAGGTTCCCTCTGATCACTCGATTACGAACTCTCCCATATGTGTTGCATACGAATTATAAAACATCCGTATTCAGCGTCTATCCAAGTAAAATTGTTCTAAAATCTCACAGATCTCGTTAAATCGGACGGTCGGGGAGGGTATTTTCCTTGCCGACTCCAGCACGGGCGTGAGTCCTTCCGCGAGAAGTCGCTGTTCCAGAAGCATTCTGAGAACTTCTTCCTGCCTCTTTTCCGGTAACGTCGGTATTTTCGTCAGCGCGTCGTCATATTTCCCGCGCAAAATCAGAATCTGAACCCCCTGCGCGTCAAATTCCTTCCCCATTTCCTCCGCAAATGGTTTTAAATCCGCTTTTCGAAACAGAGCGTTTTCCTTCTGAATTGCTTCCAGCTCCGCTTTAATCGCCGCCTCAATTTCCGCACGCAGTTCCGCATTGATTTCCATGTCCGCTTCCTGAACTTGCGCCTCGATTTTCGCTTCCATTTCCGCGATGTCCGCCTCTTCCGCGTCTTCTGCATTTTCCGCCTGTTTTAGAGCTGACGCGAAGAGTGACTTGAGCGTTTCCAGCTCCTTTTCCGCCTCATCAGGGTGATTCATCGTGATATAAACGCGGAACATATTCTGGTGAAACTGCCACTCGTCCGACTGCAAAAAATCCTCCAGTCCCGCTGGATACCCTAAGTCAGTCACATAATAATTTATGAAACGTTCCGCCTCGGGGAGAAAACCGTGTTTCAGAGCGTATTGCAACATTTTCGCCACAAAATACCGCGTGTCGGAAGTCGGCATTTCCTCATTTCCCGCGACATTCTCCCAATAAAAATCCTCCGCTTTCGCCAGATTTTCCCGACGAAGTTCCTCCTTATTATCAGAATTTCCAGTGTCAGAATTTTCATCGTCGAGATAACACGCCATTAACCGTTGCGCTGCGTGTGCGATTTCCTCCGGCTCGGTCATTTCCGCAAATATTTTTTCCAGCTCCGCAACTAGCTCGTTTTTCTGCTTCATAAGTTGTGTACTTTTAGTTTCCGCTACAGTTTCAGATTTTTCATTGCTCTGAGCTGAAACAGAATTTCCGACCATCAAAAAATATAAAGAAATTAGAAAAAGCCTGAATATCCCAGTTGCCAATCGTTTCATGGTTCTACTCCATCGAAAATAACTTTAAACATAAATGCTGAAATTCACATGGTCAGAATGTGTCGGATTCTAGTGAATCAACGTTTACATCGAGATTTTATATCAGTAAGCGAGGGAATATTTCATAAATATTCCCTCATCTGACACATAATAAAAAACGTTCCCCAAACGCCATATACGCTAAAAAACATTTAATCACGACCATGCTGTCTATTTTGGCGTTCGATTATTTTTCCAATTCACGAGATTTCATTACATCCACAAAAACTGCCGGACGATTCGTTGTCATGGTGTCAATTCCCGCGTCAAGTAACTCATTCATCAGTTTCGGGTCGTCCACAATCCACGTACTTACCACAAATCCTGCCTCTTTCAGAAGTCGGACTGTCCGTGCGTTTTTCATATCACTCCAATTCGGATTCGCGACTTTATACGGACAGTCTTTCTGTGAATCGACAAACCACTGCACATATTCCTCGTCCGTCATTCCCTTTCTCGCGCCCCCGTTCCGATATGCGTAAATCCCAGGACAGTATTCCTGTATTCTCCGAATCGACACGTGATTAAACGACACAATCGCGCATTCTAGAACCATTCCATGCTTGTGAAGAGCCTCAGAAATCGCCTTTTCTGTTCCGAACTGTTTTATCTCAATTACTGGAATACACCCGGAATTTTTAAATAATTCGAGAGCTTCATCAAGTGTTGGACACTGCGTCCCTTTCCATTTTTCGCCCATATATGCTCCGACGTCGAGTGTCCGAACTTCCGCCAGTGTCATTTCCGTGACTTTCTCGTTACACGCACCTTTCGTCGCATGAGTGAATGTTGCATCGTGGCTTAACACAAGATGTCCGTCTGAAGTTTCCCATACGTCAAATTCACACGAATCGACACCCGACTCGATCGCTAATTTAAATGATGCTAACGTATTGTCCGGTGCGTTATAGTAATCTCCGCGATGTGCCATCGTGCGAATCCGCCCCGCAATTTCTGGTACTTGTGCCGACGCGCACGTTATCAGGGCGCTTGCTGACACGCCCAGTATCAGTAAAATGGTCCAATATCTTGACTTTTTCATATGAAACTCCCTAAAACAGGTAAAAATCTTAAAACCACTGTTTCCAAGTCAGTTTTGGTTTGCCTGATTC
>JAUNAI010000370.1 GCA_030527705.1 Planctomycetia bacterium
GTTTCCATCCCGGTTTTTACGTCATGCGCGACGACCCACGCAACCGCGTTTCCGTCCGGCGAGGGAATCAATTCTTCCGCAACCTGTCCGTTTCGCACATTTTCCAACGTCAGGCACAACTCGTATTTTCCGTATCGTAACCGTAATCGCGGTAAGTCGCCGTTTTCCGTCGCATTTTCTGCCGCATTTTCCGTCGCGGTTCCCGTAATTTCATAACTATCCGGGTATTTCAGAACCCACACGGAGGTAATTCGCCCATCGGGCCGCTCATTCTGAAACTTTTTCACCAATTCCGCGTCATAAACCACCCGACACCGCGCGAAAGGACCGTTCTGAACCGCCGACCACGCAGGATTTAGGTGTAATGCCTTTCGGTGTCCGCCGTTCGTTACTTCTCGTGCCGTCCCCCACGGATCGGAACGTCCGTCTGGAATGAAATAACTCCGCGTATTCCGTTTCTGGTTTTTATCCGTGTTTTCAGTCAGGTTTTCATGCCAGTCGAGAAGCCAGAGCTGGTCCTGAAACGAGCCGTACTCTTTTCCGGCGGTTCCAAAAGAGAAATCCTCCGTCACCCACGTTTTTCGATACTGTTTCTGTGATTCACCCCAACGCTCGACGATCGAAATCGGCAACTGTTCCGCCGACCATTTCCACATTTTTCCGTAATAACGTGGTGGACGGAAAGACGTGTTTAATGCCGTCACGATGGTGATATTCGACGCTTCCGGTGGCAACTTATTCCACCCCAACGCACCGAGATGATAACCTAAATACTGATCGCCATACATATAATTATACGTCCGACTCGTCGCGCCGACCAGTTTTCCCGCGCATTTTCGGTCCCAATTTCCGTCCGGACGGTAATGAAGCGCAATCGAGTAAAACCAGTAATCGAGTAACAGAATCACTTTTTCCTTCACACGTCTGTTCGTCGAAAGGTCCCACAACTGTTCCAGTCCCTCCAGCGTCGTAGCATAATAAGTCTGCGAGGAAAACTCATGAATCCCATTTTTCCATGTATAAAACGTAAATCGCTCCATGCGTCGGATTCCCTCTTCCACGAGCGTCGGCTGGTCAAGCATCTCGCCGAGGAGAATCAGATTCGAGAAATTCAGAACCGCGATATTCGTGTATTCTGGATTTACGGTTCGTCGCAGAACTTCCGGCGCTGCGCTAGTGAGAATCTCCCGCATCGGTTTCTCCCACGATTTCGGCATCAAATCACGGTATTTCCAGCAAAAAAGAAGCCTCTGCATTACGAATTCCACCGCGTTTCGATCCACGACGGTATCCTGTCCCCAATACCAACGAAAATTTCCCTGAAACGGCGAATCATCGGAGAGTTCCTGCATTTCCCGAATCAGCGCAAGTAGTTCCGTACACGCTTTCGGAGGAAAAACACGTTCCGAGGTAAAATCGACGCGGTGTTGCGGATTCTCATAAAAAAAACGTTCCGTACTTACCAACGCATACAGATAATCTGCCGGCGTCCTTACCCCATAATTCTCCCACGGTTTCCTCTCACGCTTCAGCCGACGCATGTTCTGGTCATAATTCTGAACCGCCCGCACATAATAAAACGCCTTCTGCGACAGCGACAGTTCCGTCACTTCCGCCGTTTCAGCCACGTCCAGTACTTTACGCATTTCCAGTACGTCATTACCTGCGTTCTCCTGTGTCCACCCCGTTCTCATCAGGGAGAAAAACAGCGCGAAAACCAACGTGAAAACCAGAAACAGAATCCGTTTCATTATTTTTATAAACATAAAATCTTCCTTATTCAGTAACTACTTTCTCGCAATCAGGTAATCGCGGAACGGCATCAGTCGCACTCCTGGTAACATTTCTTGGATTTCGGATTCTGCATATTTAAAATAATGCGTCTTCTCACCGAGTTTCCGAAAAATCGTCGGCACAGAATTCGGTGCGTAAAACATCAGAAAATAACGCTCCACCATCTCTCCGATTTTCGGAATATATGGCTTCATAACGTAACTCATCGCCCCCCGCAACGCCACGACCACGTCAAACGGTTTTCGAAACGTACATTCCTCGAACGCCTTATTCCGCAATCTGTTCTGGAATTCCGGAAATTTTGCTGAAAACACATCCAACATCTTTTTTGACGGATCGACGCCGACGTAAAACTGAGAATCGACCGCCAAATTCCGCATCGGAAACTGCTTCTGAAGCTCGATTAACATTCCCGTTCCGCACCCGATTTCCAGAATTCTCCCAGACAGTTCACCATCAAGGATTTCTGCGATTCCGGCCGTTTCCTGCATAAAATAATCTCCCTGAAGCAGTGCGTCATACCTGTCCGCGACCGCATCAAATTCCTGAAATACTTTCTGACGGTTAATAATTGTCGTCTCCGTTACCGGTGCACCCATCGTCCAGTACTTATACCCGTCCACATACAGATACGGAAAATTGTACGTTCCCCATTTCTCGTGCGTTCCGTAATTTCGTTGTAGGTGGACGAACCGCTCAAACTCCGCGTCTGTCAGCCGACACCGTCCCCTCACAATATACTCATGCGGAATCGTCGGCATCGTCCTTGCCCACCGCCAGGTATTCCGCGCCACGCAATCTATCACAAAATACTCCTCTTCCGAGGAAATTATCTGTTTCATCTTTATTTATCGGGATTACTTATACTAAAATGTTTCATCAGGAATAGGTGGAGTATTATCTGAACCCGTTACATGAGCGGCTGAGAAAATCCCCCAGTTTTGTTCATCTCCATACATTAAGTTATTTTTAAGTGTGTTACTATGAAACGTACAGTTTCCACCGTCATCAATCACGACTCCACCCTTTTGACCATCTGAAATATGGCCCTGAAGCAGAGTAATATCCCCCTCTATAACTGCTACGTTCACTCCATTCGTTCAGGAAATCACGCAATTCTGAAAGTGTCCATGTCCCTTCAGGCTAGTTGCTATCCCAATTTTTTCATTATTATCAATATCACAGTTTTCAAATTTCGACTCGGATGAATCTGTAACCATAACCCCGAAAATATTATTAAAAATTTTGCAATATGTAAACCCACCGGAAGCGTTGCTTGCAAGGCGAATTCCACAGCATCCACAAGATTTTACAACACACGAATGTACTTTCGCTCGTGCATTTTTCGTATACACATGTATTCCGTATCCATAATCTGAAATCAGCGTACAACCATTCATTTCCAGAACACCATTCTCGACAAATACCGCGTTATCGTACGCACTTTTCCCACGATTGATGATTGTCAGGTTTTTCAATTTTGGAGCACCGCCACGAATCATAAAAACGCACAAGTCGGTAGCGCATTCGACCGTAACCTCTTCGGAAGAAGTGCCACGAATCGTTACGTCTCGTTTCAAAACGATAGGGTTTTCAAGT
>JAUNAI010000371.1 GCA_030527705.1 Planctomycetia bacterium
CTTTCCCCAGCCGGTTCGGAGAATGTGGGACGGAAGGATTTCACCCGTGTCGATTGCGCACGGAACGTCCTGGAATGTAAATGTCGGTTCCAGCGTCGGGTCATTCAGAATCAGGAATAAAATCGGGTTCAGTCGGTCATTCGGGAAGCCGAAAGAGCGGAGTGCCTCGCCTTTCATGAGAGAATCGCGTCCCAGTGCGGAAATGATGAACGCGCTCTCTGCGACCATCGTGGCAGGAAAAGCATTAAACGTTCCGTCTCCATCAAGAATGGTTTCGCCACTCGGAAGCCGCATGTGCACAATGAAATCGCGTAAAGAAAGGATATTCGGCGCGAAGACCATGTCGTTCGAGAAGCCGTAAAATAACGCCGCCGCCTGATATTCCCACGCAACACGCGCGAAAGCGTAACTGAATCCCTGATTATGTCGCGGAGAACGGTACTGTAACTCCCTCACCGGCACCAGCTGGTCCATAATCAGCCACGCACAGTAACGATACGGTTCCGGATTTCGCTCATAAATCGCGATTCCCAGCGCGAGTGTGTCGCGGAGAATCATCGACTCATTTCCATGTCCATTAAAAATCGTTCTGCCGAACGGTGGATAGGAACATTCCAGATGAACCGCGAGTTCCATTAAACGCGCGGCGAGAAACGCTTTTTCCTCTTCCGTCAGCCATTCATAGAGCCAGTCGTACACCATCGCGCCGGTATAAATCGTCTGTCCGACTTCCCGCGTGATGTCCAGAACGTTCCCGAACTCGATTTTCCGCACGTGCGCGATGAAATGCTCTGCCGTATCACGCGCAAGCTCCACGTCATTCCGCATTAACGCAGTGAATGCTTTCTGCTGTGCCTGCCGCATGAAACCAGAATTAAATCCCAGCGCCATGCGTGATGTGCTCGGAATACCCGTTTCTTCCGCTTTTTTCGCTTCATTTTTTAGGTGTGTTGGCTTCAGATTACACTCCCATTCTCGTTGTGTACGGAGCGCAGTCTCCTTGATCCACGGCTGGTCCGCCTGTTCCTGGAGATACTCCCACATGACGGCATTTTCCCCCACGGTCAGTCGCCGACGGATTTCAGGCAACTTTTCCCGATTCATCAGAATACGCGGATGCTCGCAGTCCGGCACGAGTCGCGGAACGTAATCTTCCGCCCCTTCCGGAACTTTCGGACCGCCGAACTTCCAGACGCTGATTTTCGCCATTTCTACCTCTTTCGGCAACCAGAAACGTATCACCGATTCCCCCTCCGGCAGATTGAAAAGTCCGAGAAATTTCTCTGTCCGGGAAAAGTCGGAGCAGGGTGGCGAGACGATAAACCGGGAGGTGACATAACCGTCATTCACCTGCACGAGCGCGGCTAGACCATCGTATTTCGTCGTGGCCGCACTTACTTTTTCCCTCCCTGCTTCACAGACCGCCACGAGAGAGTTCATCCGGTGAATCCCCGCATTTCCTGCCGCAACGGTGACGGTAAATTCTACATCTGCCGGATTTTCTGGAGTTAAATTCTCTGCCGTTACACTCTTGACCGGTTCTGCATCCGCTTTCAGCGACGCACAGCGACCAAGTTTCGGATTTTCTACGATTTCTACACGTTTCTCATTCCACCGAAATGGCGAGACCTCACACGTCTGCGCCTCCACTGTGGAAACGAGAAAATCTCCGAAATTTCCAAAAATCCAGCAAATACTGAAATTTCTGAAAATACTGAAATTTCCGAGAATAAAAAACCCTTTTTTCATGATAACGCTCCTTTATTTAAAGCATTTCCTAATCGAGGAGGCTACGATTATTCCAACGTAATTTTTCCCACGAAATACCGTCTCTGTCCGTCGTTTCCCGTTAATGGAAGCGCGATGGTTGGTGTACCGTCTCGGTGTCCAACGGAGACGAAAACATCATACGTGCCCGGTTTCGTTGTGGGGCCAACAAGTCCGGCGCGGAATGTGCTTATCTGTTCTTGAGTTGGAATCTGGTTTATCGGTCCGACCGCGAGTGTCCGCATGTCAAGCGTTTCATCGGCCAGAACCGCCACGATTCCACCTTCTGCATCTTTCAGCGTCAGTGTCATGAAACCACCAGGATAACACGGTGCGACGCCGGCATTCGCCCACACTGACCGCACAGAAAATGGTTCCGCAATCTTCACCGTCATCGGTAATTCCATTTCACGTAACTGTAGCCGATATCCCAGACGCAGGTTAATTTTCCGAATTGCGTCCTTACACTCTTTCCATTCCAGTTCTGGCCAGCAGTGAATCGACATATATGCTGCGTGATACTCCTCGACAGACTGAATCAGAAGCTCGTTATTCCATGCTTTTTTCTCTACAGAAGGTCCATAATGCTCATGTTCTACGATGACCGGCAACTCACGCCAGAATCGGTCCGCCATGTCCGCATGATACCACATATTTGGCGCAGGCTGAACCAGAATACTGTCATCTCGGAGCGACACGCCTTTCGACCGCGCGTAATCTGTCGCGGGATATACTCCCGTACGGTTAGTGGGACCGTCCACGTCGTCACTGATACACAGTAATGTGTCTGGGAACGCTTCCAGATGTAAATCGATATGGAGCTTCGCCATTTTTACCGATTCTTCTGCCGAAAGTCGTGAACTACCGAAAGTATGACCTTCTCCCCACGTCCCGAACGTTCCGACGTCGATAAACGCGACATTGGGATTCCCGTTATACCGTTTTCCAGCTGCAGTCAGGAAATTTCGTAACTTTTCGAGATAAATCAGATCATCATAAACCGGGTCCCACATGTTTCCATTTTCGTCGGGACCTTTTCCCCATGTGAACCGTACGGATTTCGCGCCTGCATCAAAAACCCATTTCGGCGTAGCATAATCAATCCAGCTTTCGGCCGTTGTAAATCGAAATGCGACTTTTTTTCCTTTCGCAATCCACCGCTGAGCTGGAGTGTCGAGCATCGCCCAGTTAAATTTCCCCTCTTCAGGCTCCAGATATGCCCATGGAATCCGGAGATAAACCGTACTGCATCCCTCGAACCACTCCAATGAGTCAGATGGCGCAAGTCCCGACCCATAGTTTCCTGGCACATTCGAGTAAAAGTGCATTGTCCACCCCATATCCGGGTTTATGAGTGCTTCACCAGTGTCCTGAAACGTAAATTTCTGGAGGTTATCTTCTACTATAGGAATGTTTTCTATAACGTTAACTGTAGCGTTATCTGTGTTTTTAGCATATGTGAGCGTATAAAATCCAGAAACTGCCAGAATTAGTGAGAGAATAAGTATTCGTGTCATAACTACTACGGCAGGATTTCTGAAACGAAAAAGAATCTGTTTCTTCATTTTTTCTCCATTTCCATAAAAAAAGATGTTCCCTCACGAAGAAAGAACATCTTGTAA
>JAUNAI010000372.1 GCA_030527705.1 Planctomycetia bacterium
GTCTAATGTCATTTACGTTACGCAGTTTAACGTTATTTACACTACGTAGTTTAACGTCATTTACTCCATAAAGCTGAGCGTCGGCGTGCTTTTTCCACCCACAAGCGCCATGAATTCCGCCCGCGTCCGCGCATCTTTCAGGAATCGTCCGCGCATAGCAGAGGTCACACACGTCGCACCTGGCTTCTTAATTCCACGAATCGCCATACACGTATGCAGTGCTTCCACGACTACTCCCACACCACTGGCGTCCAACTCATTCATCAGAAGGTCAGCGATTGTAGCGGTCATCCGTTCCTGAACCTGCGGACGCTGTGCGACAACTTCCACAACTCGTGCCAACTTACTCAGCCCAATGATTTTCCCGTTCGGAAGGTAACCGATATGGACTTTCCCCATGAATGGTAAGAAATGGTGTTCGCACATGCTATTAAAGGAAATGTCACGCACAAGAACGATTTCACTATAATTTTCCGTGAAATACTTATGCAGGTGAATCCGCGGGTCGACACGCAGTCCCTGAAACATTTCCGCATACATTTTCGCCACACGACGCGGAGTTTCCTGTAGTCCCTCACGATCCGGATCTTCTCCGACCGCAATCAGAATTTCACGAAACGCACGCTCAATCCGTGCTAAATCGACACTTTTACCATTTTCTTCCGACATGGTTATTCCTCATTAAATTCTTTATTATTTTATAAACGCAGACAATCGTTTTTTACGCGTTTTCGTCAATTACCGCCTGCAATTTCGCTTTCGACTGCACGCCGTCGAGCTGTTCAATCAAGTCGCCATTTTTGAACACGAGAATCGAGGGAATCACAGTGATTCCATAATGATTCGCGACGTCATCCGACTCTGCGATATTCACTTTCACGACTTTCGCGCGACCTTCATTCATCTCAGCAATCGCGTCCACTACTGGAGCCAATGCACGACACGGAGCGCAACCAGGACCGAAGAAATCAACGAGCACCACGCCCGAATATTCCAGTACTTCACTCACAAAATTGTCCGAATTCACTTGAAGAGCTTTTCCCATCTCTTTTCCTTTCTAAAACAATTCTTAATTTCTTGATTCTGCGTCGGTATCAAAATTTTTTGTCACACGACTTCCCATTCTATTTTAACCGACATATAGAAAATGTCAAGCCGGGGGGGATTTCTATTATACGATACTTTAAAATATAAAAATATCCATTTTCAGAAAAGGTATTCTTTCCGCGACTCCTTTCCGTAATCTGAAACGAGATGAAAAAATGAAATTTCATCGTGTATTGGGCATCCATTGATTTCTGACAGGAAAAAAAGGTTACGGGTGGTGTAACCTGAAACAATTATCGGTTTTTTTTCATGTTTTTTGATTTTCTTTCCCTGCCCCTCTTGCAATATTTTTCAAGACGGTTAAAATTTATAATGGAAATTGTTTTTTTACGTCATGAACTCACGTGACATTTAACTTATGTGCCGGTCGCCGGTAGTAAAAGGAACCGAAATGGAATCACCGAAAATTAAACGTGCAATCATTAGCGTCAGCGATAAAATGAATCTCGACGTTTTCGCCAAAAGTCTCGTTGAAATGGGCGTCGAAATCTACAGCACTGGCGGAACCCGGACCTTCCTCGAAGCGAACGGCATTCCCTGTAAAGATATTTCCGCGTATACCGGTTTCCCGGAAATGATGGACGGTCGGTTGAAGACACTCCACCCGTACGTTTTCGGTGGAATTCTTTGCCGTCACGACCGTGAAGATGACATGGCAGGACTGAATGAACACGGAATTCTGACTTTTGAGCTGGTCTGCGTAAATTTGTATCCGTTCGAGGCGACGATTGCGAAACCGGACGTGACGGCGGCGCAGGCAATCGAGAAAATCGACATTGGTGGACCGTCTCTTGTCCGTGCGGCGGCGAAAAATCACCTTTTCACAAGTATCGTAACCGACAAGTCGCAGTTCCAGACCGTGATCGATTCCATGAAGGAAAACGGTGGCGCGACCACGTTTGAAGTACGTCGTCAGTTGGCGGCGGAAGCGTTCAATCATACCGCAAAATATGACCGTGCCATCGCGAATTGGTTCTCGAAAGAGGTCGGCGAGGGTGACTTCCCGCAGACGCTCGGCGTGACTTTTGAGCGTGAAGCGACGCTCCGTTACGGAGAAAACCCCCACCAGAAAGCGGCGGTTTATGCGGGTCCGAATGTCGATTCCGTGCCGAATATCGTTCATGCGAAACAGCTAAACGGGAAAGAACTCTCGTATAATAACCTGATGGACCTTGATGCTGCGTTGGGCATCGTTCTTCGAAGCAAGAAGCCGGCATGTTCCGTGATTAAACACAATAATCCGTGCGGTGCTGCCGAGGCAGAAACGCTCTCCGTCGCCTGTGAACGCGCGATGGCAGGTGACCCGCTCTCTGCGTTTGGTTCGATTCTCGGTATGAACCGCGTCTGCGACGAAGCGACGGCGAAAGTGCTCTGTGAACCGGGACTTTTCGTGGAAGCGATTGTGGCGGAAGATTTCGAGCCAAAAGCGTTGGAACTACTCACGACCGTGCCGAAATGGCGTAATAATGTGCGTCTGATGGCGGCGGGTGACCTGAGCCGACCGCAGTCCGACTGGACGTGGCGTTGCATTGAGGGGGGTATGTTGGTCCAGAATTCCGACACGCACGACGATCCGGAATCCGAATGGCAAGTTGTCACGAACGCTGCGCCGACAGAAAAACAGATTGATGACCTTCGTTTCGCGTGGAATCTGTGTCGTTTCGTGAAATCCAACGCGATTGTACTCTGCAAGGACCGCATGTTGCTCGGTGCGGGTGCGGGACAGATGAGTCGTGTGGATTCTGTGAAGATTTCCATCGAGAAAGCCGGCGACCGTATCGAGGGCGCGGTTTTAGCGAGTGACGCATTCTTCCCGTTCGCGGACAGCATTGAACTCGCGCACGAAAATGGAATTACCGCACTGATTCAGCCCGGCGGCTCGAAGCGCGACCAGGAAGTGATTGACGCGTGCAACAAGTATGGAATTTCGATGATTTTCACGGGTTATCGGCATTTCAGACACTAAAAGAAACGTTGAATAAATACCTGATTAAGAAGTTTTTGAAAGAGGGGTCTGGGGAGAAAACGACATTCAAAATGTTGTCTCCCCACGACCGTTACGACATGACGGGTAGCAAGTTCCTTCCGATAGGGTGGAATCTTGCGTAATGCGTTTAGCCTAAAAACTTACTTTATTCCATTACAAAAAACTTCTCGTTTTATAAAGGTGATTTAATCAGTATTTACTAAAATACACAAGAAAAGCAAGCAATCGAAGATTGCGATTAAGAGTTTTTTTGGATTTTTTAATACCGACGTTGCGTGTAATCCCGCTTTACCG
>JAUNAI010000373.1 GCA_030527705.1 Planctomycetia bacterium
GGGAATTGGCCTGGGAATTCGTATAGGAGGTACTGTGGGAATTGAGGGATACACCATGAGAGACCGTCTGGGAAATGCCGAGTGCGTCACGAGTGTGCGCGTCACGGGTAATCCCCTCCGGAGTGAAAACATCTTCCGGCTCAACGAAACGGATAAATGTTTCACCTTCCTCATTGACGAAAAAGCGGATAAAAACTTCGCCGTCACGATCTTTTCGGAGTTGGATTTCCTGCTGGCGACGGAACCAGTCATTTTCAAGGATGAAATTATCTATCCACGTTTGTGCCTGAGCAAGAACACGGTCGGAAATATTCGCACCAGGGACGGGTTCCAGGTGAAATTGGTGACCGGCACCGACAACGAAACTGACACGGTTTTCGTGTCCGCAGATGGCGAATTCGTTTGTGAGCGCGAGTTGGCGACAGGACTGACGCGCGTCGGAAAGGGACTCTTCCGTGTCGAGGCGCCCGGCGTCAAGAGAGTTCTCGATGCGTGTCCAGCGTTCTTCGTCGTCGAAAAGGTATTCGTGCGGGGAAACGAAATAGGGGGAGTTGGCGTACATGATAAAAAATCCTTAATGATAAATTCATGCGACGTAGTCGCGGTTAAAAGGTTTTTTGAAAGGGGGGCTGGGGAAAAACTATTTTGCAAAAATGTTTTCCACCCACGACCGTAATGACATTACGGGTATTTATTCTGTGTTTCTTAAACGGTTATTAATGAAGTAACCCCGACCTCTCCGCCCTTCGGGCACCTCCCCTAAAAGGGAAGGCTGTTAATGAAACAGGTTATTTCCCAGTCCATCACTGAACGTCGCGGTTCCTAACTGCTCATTCATCAGCCGAATCGCCATTTCCAGCGCATCGGGTCCGTCGTCGTGGTCACCGATGGGAAATTGTCGGAGTTGATCCACAAGGAGCGTCGCACCGGGTGAGTTTCGCCGAAAATGGAGCTTACCAGCAGCAAGCCACGGTCCGAGACGACGCAGACGGACGTCTTTCGCGACAGTGTTGAAAATGAGTGACGGCTGGACAGCGGGAAGACGGTGTTTCTGGAATCGCTGACGGAAAAAGTCGGCTAAAAGGTCCTGAAACTGGTTTCCCTCCACGCCGAAAGCGTCGGGACGGAAGGTACGATATAGGCGGATGCCAGTCTCGACCATTTCGTCGATAGGGAGGCGGATTAGCTCGGCATCGACGTACAACTCGCCGTCCGCGCCGAGAACGAGAATAACGTAGGCGGAGTAGTCACCACGATTCGCGTGTCGTCCCTTACTCGGGTCGAGGGCAAGAACCGTGAGACGGCGTTCCGGTGGAAATTCGTCGAACCAAAGGTTTTCCCGGTCGAAATATTTCTCCTCCCACTCACACAGGTCAGGGTTAATCGGTGAGTTTTGCTTTTCACGCTCGAACGCGCTTTTCCCCGATTCCGCACGCATTTTCATGAGCGTCAGCAGGTCTTCCTCTTCCTGCCAGAGAACCACCGCACCGGCAAGCATTTCCAACTGGTTTTCACGGTAAAAACGCTCGCTGGGGGACGCGGAAAAGTTCATTTTCACGACGCGGGAGGAATTTTCGTCAAAATTTTCATTCATGTATAAATTCTCCCACTCATCCCAGAGGTCCATCCGGTCCGGGTAGCGGATAATTGCGCGAAACAGACGCGAATTCCACCCCGGCGTGCGGGTCAGTTCCAGCGCAAGTGCGTCTCGGTGGAGAGCGGTTGCGAGGTGAATAACGTTCGTCCGCGCGTTGCCAGCTTTCAAAAGCGTGCTGAAAAACCAGTCTCGGGAGGCATGCCGAAGCTGGAGGGAGCGACAGTGCGCGTCGTTCTGGAGGTCGTCAGCGATAATGAGGCTCGGACGGTGTGCTCCGTGTCGGCGACCGCGGAGTTTCTGCCCCGTTCCGTACGCCTCAAGACGAACGCCATTCGGAAGGAGTAAACGTCCAGCACGGTAACGGATTCGGCCATTAAGCGCGCTTAAATACCGGTTTTTCAGCCCCGTACTGGAATCAAGCGCAACGCGGAGATTTTCCAGATGTTGCTGCGCCTGGTCCTGCGTGTCGGACACGATCCAGATGTACGGTTCCGTCCCTTCCAGAGCCACACGCAGCGGGTAGGCGAGTGTGCCGATGGTCGATTTCGCGTTTCCTCGCGGCGCGAGAAGGTTCAAGCGATTTCCGCGTCGGAGTGAAAAGCGATTCAGCGTCCGAAAAAGCCAGCGGTGCATCAAGGACGGGGATCGGGTAAAATATTCCGGTAAATAGGTGCGACACCACGTTTCTAAATCCGCGTCGGTCGGGATTCCGCAATCGGTGCGACGTGCCATTCCGTGCGCCTGTGCGAAGACGGGACGGAAACGACGGAGGAAATTTTCGAGGGACTGGACGTCGGCGTGGGATTCGTGCATAGTAATGGAAAATGAAAATGAAAATGAAAAATAAAAAACGAAAAAAAGCAAGCGACGTAGTCGCGATTAGGAGTTTTTTGAAAGAGGGGTCTGGGGAGGAAACAATTTTGCAAAAATGTTTCCTCCCCACGACCGTAACGACATTACGGGTAGCCGATTTCTCCCGAAAGGGTGAAATTCGGCGTTGGTGTTTAGGTATATTACTTTTTTTTCAGCGTCGGAAGATTTTCGGCATGGGCGGAATTTCTAAACGCCAACGCGCGTTCCACCCTGACGGGAGGAACTTGCTACCCGTCATGTCGTGGCGCCCGTAGGAGAAACCTATTTTGCAAAATAGGTTTCTCCCAGACCCTCTAAAACGGTTAAATTGCCGAATCGGGTTGGGTGATCCTGTCGCAAGTCGTTTCGCAACGCGTAACGACGGTGAAGCGAAATTTTACGTTGCGTCGGTACTAAAAAATCCAAAAAAACCTTTTAATCGCGTTCTGCGAACGCTTGCTGTTTTTGTTTTTTTGTTTTTATGCGTCTATTTCATCTCTTTCAAAAAACCATCCAACCGCGCCAGTAACCGTTTTCTGTGCGTCGGTGCGCTGATTTCTTCCGTGATGATTTCTGAAAGCCGAGTGACGATAAACTGTAACTGTTCCGGCGTGAACGTTCCGGGCGGACGGAGACGATAATCTTCCGGATTTTTCCGCTCCAAAATCCACGTGGCGGCTTTCCAGTAACGCTCTTGCCGAGCGGCAGCGGTCACGTTTTTCATGGACGAAATTTCCGCCTGAACGTCCGCGTGCTGGAGTGCCTCCGCAAATTTCGCGTCTTTCTGAGCCGTCTTGCGGATAAACGCGGGCGTCGTGCCGACGTAGCTGGCGGCGGTCTTTCGGGAACACCCCACCGCGATGATAGCGATGATTTCATCTTTCTGTTTCGCGGTTAATGGAGTGGTTTTCGGAACGGCTTTCTTTTTCGGAACCG
>JAUNAI010000053.1:0-5150 GCA_030527705.1 Planctomycetia bacterium
AACGTCATCCTCTTTGCGAGTGATTTTGTTGTGTTGATTGGTGTGATCTTCGTGCGTGTTCATGCTCGTGAGAATGTCCGCAACCGTACGCGTGTTCATGCTCATGCTCGTGATGATACTCATGTTCCTTGTCATGTTCATGTTCATGTTCGTGTTCGTGAATATCCACGACAAGCGTCTTTCCGAACATTCCGTGCGACCCCTTTTCGAACCTCCGCAAGTGAAAATGCTCCGGAATCAGCCGGTGTAACGGACCTTCCACTTCCTCCTGCGAAATCCCGTTCAACTCGCACAATTCCAGCAACGCGTTCAGAATCATATCTCCCGACGCACCACCGACGCTGTCAAAACGCAATATTTTCATCGACGCCTCAAAAAAAATAAATAAAATACCTGCGACGCAGTCGCGATCAAGAAGAAGTTTTTGAAACTTTTAATACCGACGCAACGTGATGTTTCATTTCACCGTCGTTACGCGTTGCGAAACGACTTGCGTCGGGACCGCCCAACGTGGTACGGCAGTTTGACTCTTTTAGTGGGTCTGGGGAGAAAACAACATTCAAAATGTTGTCTCCCCACGACCGCAACGACATGACGGGTAGCAAGTTCCTCCCGACAGGGTGGAATCTTGCGTTAGTGTTTAGCCACACCCTATTTTACCCCTATTTTATATTATATTTTCTTACGCTTCCTCGTCCTCTTCACTCTCCTCCTTCGCGGCTTCCCGTTCCTGACGAAGTAGTTCTTTTCGGTCGACGTTCGGCGTCATCCACTTGCGTTTTCGGTTCAACGGCGAGTTCCACACATTACAGAACGTATTCGCATTCTGAACCATCTGGAAATCGTACATTCCAACGCACAAGAAGTCCGCGCCCCCCTCCAACGCATACCGGAACCCGTCTTCTGGGCGTAATGCTCCTGCTGCGAGTACCTTAAACGCAATCCATGCTTCTTTCCGCTTCTCCATCCAGTCGCGTGTCTCGTCCGGCTTCCGACAATAAATATTATCATGCTCCGACTCCGCTCTCGCCGACCAGTAATTATGATGATGGAACGTCTTCATCCAGAAATCCGGCGCTGTCCCCGTCGATTCCACCGCCTTCAATGAATCAATCCGGTGCGCACCAATTCCACACGGAATCCCCGCGTCACGAATAATCTGCATCGCTTTCGGGAACAAATCCAATTTCCCTTCCCGCACAATTCTGTCCGTCGTTTCTCCCTGAATATAACACGCTACCGACCCAATATCAATCGCGTGTTTTACCGTGTCCAGCAACTGTTCCGGTGCACAACCACAGTCAGCGATAAACTGCATTTTTCCACTCGTCCACTTCCAGTAACCTTCCACCATCTTAAAGAGACTATAATGTCCCAAGAACGTGTTAATCCCACACTGTTCCGCCAGATAAAACGTCTCATACACTTTCTGTTCCGTATGATACGCCTTCACCAAATCCGACACATAAATTAAATCACGCGCGTGTGCCCATCCGCCAATCAGGTTTCCACCCAGAATTAGTCGACTGATGTTCACATTCCCGATTTTCGACATAGGAATCTTCTCTTTCAGCCGAGGACGCGGAGGCGGCGTAAAAGAAGTTCTCGTCGCGCCTGACTCACCCTGAATCGACTCTTTTTTCTCGCCGTTCCCTCCATTTTCGCCACTTTTCCCCTTATCCGTCTCGTCTGCAAGACACTTATCCTCATAACTCTGCAACACAGAAACCGTCGCAGCCGTTCCAAGAACTGGAATCGCGACCATTTTTCTCAACACGCTTCTGCGGGAGGCAACCTGTTCAGAAACATTATTTTCTACTGTTTCCATTTTCGGAGCAACCACTTTTTTCTCTTCCATTATCACACACTCTCTCAACTTAAATCGCGCGGAAAATCATGTACTAAATCCAAAAAATCTGAAAAAAACCACGCAGGAAATCCATTCTATTCCAGAACCATTTCCCACGTGTTTTATTATAAAACATTTCACATACCGTGTCAAGAGTTTCCTCAAATTTTCTCCATTTTTTCCCGAGAAAATCAAAATTCCCTTTTCATCGCTACGCTCTTTTTAACGTTTACGCCTTCCTCCGCAACCAGAAGATTCCAGCCCCACCGAGTAATAACAACGCCCAAGTTCCTGGTTCCGGAATCGCGCTACTCGACCCAATCTGAAGTGCCCCCGTCGCTGAAATCAGGTAACTATATCCCAACGTAATATTAAAATTATCAAAATTCGCCCAGAAATCCGTTCCCCAATCATTCGTCAACGTAATATATTCATCTCCCAAGTCAACGCCTTCCGCAACATCAATATCAAACATCAGCGAATCTTCTGCATTCAGCGTCACACCCGATAAGTCCACATCTATCGTATCATAATTCGTCGCAGAAAAAACATCCATCTCGAATGTCCCACCGAGCGTCATCGCTCCAGTTCCATTTATTTTCAGTTCCATTCCCTCTGTCGCGTCCGCCGCACCTATACTCAGCGTCGCGCCGTCCGAAAGCACGAAATTCCCCGTCGTTTTCTGACCGGTATTTCCCAGCATAATATCATCCTGCGCATACATTGTCACGCCGTCCATCAGGATCAAAATACCCGACCCAATACTCGTTTTTCCCGCGTAATCGACGGTACCACCATACGTTTTTCCGTTTCTCTCCACAGTTCCAATATAAAGCACACCCGAATTATCATTCGTGTCTTCCTGCTTATTCAGCGAACCAGCCCCCGTCACGTCCGCGTAAAGGTACAGTTTCGAGCCATTCTCTGGATTTCCACCATTCCCCGCCCGAGTCGAAATCGACGCACCGTCATCGGTAAGATTCACAGAACCATAAACGTAGCTACTATTCGTACCATCTGAGCGCAACGCAGCCTGATAACCACTGTCAGCCTGAAATCCCACCGACGTTCCGAACTCCAGATTCCCAATAATCGTGGCACCATCCGTCAGATAAAACTGTGCATATTCACCCAGCACAATTTTCTCTGCCGATCCGAAATCACGCGTCGTGTTATTAAACATCAATCGATTATTACCGGCTCCCGCCGCATTAAAATGCAACATACCAGTAAAGCCTGAGAAGTCGGCGTTCACCTCATTCGATGGACCGCCACCATACGCCATCTTAACCGTTCCGTCACCAGTGAATTTTCCCTTATTAATCAACGCATCCGAGCTAAAAACCGCTCCATCCGCCACAGAGACTGTTCCATTATTCACAAATTTCGCCCCCGTAACCTGCAATTCACCGTCCGAAACGAGAACCGTTCCGTCATTCTGCACATTCTGCGTCATGGCATACGTATTCACACGACGATAATCCAATATTCCACCCTGATTAATCGTCACCGCCTCCGTTCCGAGCGTCCCTGTCATTCCGTCATACGCATTTCCGTTAATTGAACCGACATAACCAAGCTGAACCGTTCCATTATCAATTACCGTTTTACCGTACGTATTCGTGCCAGTCAGGAGAACCCACCCTTCTCCGACATCATTCAGCGTCAATTTATAATTTCCGCTAATATTTCCAGAAATCACTCCCCAGCCGGTTACATCCTGATAGCGTCCCACAATCAGCGTATCCGCCGCCAGCGTTACGTCGCCCGCCATATTCGCAAGATCCACATTATTCGCCGTGTTCAGATTCGCCTGTTCCGTAGCGGTTAACTTCTGATGAAAACGTACCGCACCACGTTTTTCGCTATGTCCATTCCCCGCTAAAATGAAATCAGACTTGTAATCCCCTGTAATTCCGCCATCATAAAACATCAGCGACGCGCCGTCATTTACCTGAACTGTCGCGTTTTCGCCAAAATATTTCGCTCTCGTCTCAAACGTACGTCCTTCCACAATTTCCAACGTTCCGGCAAATTGTGAAAAATCATACGCATCCATATAGAAATTACCACCTATTCCGACACCCGCAATCTGATAACGTCCCTCCCCTGTGAGTTTAATTCCGCCATCTGTGCGTCCTTGTCCCATCACATATTTATCCTGAATCACCGAGCCAGCCGCGATATTCATCGTCATCGTCTTTTTAGCGCCACTGGTGACAACCGTCCCCGCCTGCGCATCGAGCATACCGCTAAAATTCTCCATCGAGCCGGTCAACGTCGTGATATTATTTCCCTTATTAATGATATTTCCCGTACCACTAAATGTGTTGTCCATCGCGAAATTAGCCGTTTTATTAATCACCAACGTTCCCACCTCAGAAGTATACGTTCCATCTTCTTTCGTGACCGCTTCTTTAATAATAATCTCTCCAGCACCAAGTTTCCCTTCGCCACTCAATTCAACTTTCAGTTGCTCAATCGTCGTTGTACCATTCCAGCTATTATTCCCATTCGTCAAAACAATCGTTGTAAAAGTATTAACCCTTGTCGCATCCACGTTTCCAACAAAAGTTATATTATCCTTCATCTCCAAATCCGTAGCATGTACTCCTGTAATAGCCCCAGAAATCGTATTTACCGAGGTATGACCATCCCAACGAGAAGCAATACGCACTTCACCAGATGTCTTTACATTACCTGTAACTTGGTAATTGTTCCCATCAAAACGTAAAAGCCCTAAATTCTCATATCCCCGACCAGTCGTATCATGCAGATAAAGATTAGATTTAATATTTCTATTAACAAAATACTGTGAAGCCCCTGAAATTTCAACGGTTATATTTTCGCTGAGGCTATTTATATTAAAACGGATGCCATCATTAGGCAATTTAAGCGTACCAGAAAAATTAGATAAGTTATCCGAGGAAATCGCTGCCAATGCAAAATCACCCTTTAACCCAGAATTAAACACCCCCGTCCCGGTCATCGGATTATAAACCCACTCCGTATGCGTCAGTTGCCCCGTCTCCGCAATATTAATCGTATATGTATTATCATACGAACTTAAATCGCTGTACGCAACCGTTTCATTTTCCCCAATAGAAATGATTTTCGTTCCCTCATCAACCGTCCACGCTCCGACAGGTGCCGACATCAGCATCGCGACCAACAACGACTGAAATGAACGTCTCATAATACGCATATCTCTATCCTTCTATATATATTTCAAAATTCTCTACAATCTTTACAATCTCTACAAATTCCACGGTTCCTACAATTTCATGGAATTCTAATTTCA
>JAUNAI010000053.1:5160-17893 GCA_030527705.1 Planctomycetia bacterium
AATCTTCTGATTTCAAAAAATTTTTGATTTCTACGTAAATCTTCATTTTCTCCGCAAAAATCCGAAGCCCACGAAACCACACACAAGTAAAATCCACGCCGCCGGTTCCGGAACCGCCCCGTGATTCAGTGATAACGAAGCGACATTTCCATTCTGCACTAAATCAAAATAGTAACCAAATGAACTATCTTCCAGTAAATTGGAGAGACCATCAAAAACGGATTTTATATTTTCCGTCTCAGTCACCGTAACCACTTTACCCACGTCAAAATTATTGAGCGTGTTCTCGTCGAAAAGAATATCCACATCCGCCATTTCACCGAAATTCATGGCTCCGACAGTCAATGCAGAATCTTCATTTCCCAGAAGCGCCAAGTCAAAAACCAACGTTCCATCGAGTTCCAACGTGTCTGCAATCGTCGCTCCAACAGGCTTAAACTCCCCCTCCGCGACCACTTTCACTCCCTCACCGGTATTCGCGCTAAACGTACTGGAAACATACTCCAGCTCCGTCGAATCCGGCGTTTTCGATCTAGTATAAAAATTCCTTATCGCACCAAGCGTGAGCGTCGATTCTTCCGTACCAGTATTAACCACATTTCCAGTACCGAGAATCATTCCGAGAGACTGGTCATACCCCGCCAAGTCCAAAACCGCCCCATCTGCAAGTGTCACCGACGCGGTCCGAGTACTGATTCCGTTATCACTCCCCAACTTAAGTGTACCAGCTTCCACTTTAACCGCACCCTTCAACTGATGAATGTCTGTATTCGTAGACGCACCATTATATCCGTCTTTATTATCTCCTAGTGAGAGAACCAATGTTCCGTCACCTTTTTTTGTGAATCCGCCACCATTCCCACCATGGTTAAACATGTACCCCTTTACCGTCAGCGTACTTGTCACCTCCTGAACGTCAAAATTCACTCCGGTTCCACTCGTTTCCACGAACCAGAAAACTTCCGACTGAAACAGAGCGTCCGCATTAGCTCCCGTCACAACGATATCGCTCGACTTACCAGCCGTCCGATTTCTGAACAAAACATAACCATCATTTCGTGACGAAATAATCGCCCCACCACCAGCAAACGTAATCGTATTACTGTCCGCAAGCGTCGCATCCGTCGCCGTTTTGAGCGTCGAACCATCATAAATCGTAATCGCACCGTAATGGTCACCAAGGCTCTTATGCGCCATATTCAGCATCGCAGTCGTGGTTTCCGAACCGATAACATAATTAATACGGTTTACCTCATTACCCGCAGTCGCCATCGACGCGATTCCTTCCGCGATGTGAAGAGTTCCCTTAAATGTCGATGCAATATTCTGCGTAATATTCAGCGTCCCGGTCCCCGTTTTCTTGAGTGTCGCACCACCTGAAAGATTCTTGACTGTCAGCGTACCGGATGTAACCACAGCTTCCGTATTCGCATTCACCACAATTTCAGGATTAATAACGCTCGTTCCCGTCGACGCAATTTTCTGCGCTTCCGCATTACTCCGCAACGTAAAAACCAACTTATTACCATCCGCCGACTGATTTACCGTTCCATTATTAAGCATGAGCGTCTTGAGGTTCGTCGTTCCGTAAGCCGTAAAAGTTCCATTAATCGTCACGTCCGGAATTTTCGCGTCATCATCTTTTCCGAAAACGTTATCCGACACCGCCGTCCCAGTCGTCCCCGCGTTGAGCGTCAGGAAATTGTACCCGACCGTACTACTTCCATTATTCTTTCCGCCAAGCTGAATTCCGCCTTCTTTAACCGTCACGCCACTTGACGTGAACGTGTTATGATTCTCAAAAACCACCGTTCCTGCACCGGTTTTCTCGAAACCTTGATTGCGGTACTGTGCAGCGTTCAAATTAACGATGCTCCCCGAAAATGTCAGCGTGCTGGTCTTATCCTGCACGTCCAGAATAATCGGTTTATCGCCTTCCACGAGCGTAATACCCTGCGCAATCGACGCATGAGATTCCGTTCCAGTTACCCTAACAGTCAGTTGTTTACCATTACGCGCACGCATGTGAAACGTATTTCCCATTATGGAGCCGCTTCCATTAAAAAGAATCGTCCCTCCATAATCTGCCATCGTCGTATCACCACCAGCAATATTCAACACGCTATCATTATTAATCGTCACGTTTCCGCCATGCTCACCGAACGCTTTTCCAGCAACTTGCAGAGTCGCCGACGTTTTCACGCCATTAACCGTTCCACCAATCGTGAGGTTATTCCGAAGCTCACCGGTAGCACTTACATTAAAAACCGCCTTCCCCTCCAGAATCTCGACGTCCATATATGTTCCGTCCGCCGACATGAAATTCCCAAGCGCATCGGTCATCGTCAGCGTCCCCGCCCCCGTTTTCACGAGTGAATAGGAACGATCTGATAGGTTCAATCCCGCAAATGTCATACTCGTATCCGAGTCTACCAGAATCGCATTCGGATTCTGTGCATTACCAATCTGTGCACTTCCTCCCAATATGAGCATTCCCCAAATAACGGAGTAAATGACATTTTTCATAATTTCACCTTTTATAACTCGTGTGTTCCCACGATATTAGTTATTACCTAAACACTCAACACCTGAAAGATAGCTCTCCTGACTCAATAATTCTCGTATCTGAAAACGTCACGTACCATCCATTTCCTAAGCCGAAAATGTCACGCACTGGTCATTTCCAGAGCCGAAAATGTCACGTACCGCCCATCTCTAGGGTCCAAAGGTTACGTACCTATTATTTCCGTGACCGAAATCGTCTTGCACATGCCAGCGTTACACTACCCAAAACAAGTAATATCCACGTCGCAGGTTCAGGAACCGAAGCAGAATCGCCAGCCACTGCGAGCAATTTACCATTTTCAATCGCAAAACTCCAACGTCCATCATCATAAGCAAATGCGTAATTGCTCAAGTCAAATTTTAACGAATCAGTCGTCAAATTCGTTGCAGAAACCAACTCAATCACATCACCAAGCTGAATATCATTCATCGTATCCGAATTAACCAGCGCAAGTGTAACGTTCTCCAGCCTCACCGTCCCGTCAATTTCTAACGAATCATACGCCTGTACCTCGGCAATTTCCATCACCAATCGACCGTCCGACAACTTCAGATTACCATCGAGTGCCAACGTACCGATACCGTTATATCCCGGAGAAATCGTCAGTCCCGTCGTGTCAATATCCCCGACAATCCGCCCATTTCCGCCGAGCGTACCCGTCGTCAACGCGTTCTCAATAACCGGCGTCATATTCCAACCATCATGATTCACAATGAGCGTTGCCCCCTCATTAAACGTGAAAGTCGCTCCAGCCGTCGACAGATTCATCGCATTACTCAGTACCAACGTCGCGCCATCCGCTACCGAAATACTATTGGTGAAATTCTCATTAACTTTCAGAGAATTATTCCACGCATTTCCGGTCACCATATTCCCGTTCCCCGTAAACTCAACCGTTCCTTCATCGATATTCAGTGCTCCGATTTTATTTACACCACTGAGAATCAGCGTCCCCGCCCCGATTTTATTGAACCCTAAACCGCGAGTGTGCGCTCCCGTAACATCTCCGGCAATTGTCAGCAAGCTACTCGCGTCCTGAACGTCAATTGTTCCAATTCCTGTATCATAAAGCGTCATTTTCGCCGTAATCAGCGCGTCCGCATCCGCGCCTTCCACTACCATTTTCTGGCTTCCATTTCCACGGAAGTTGAAGTAATTGCCTGCGTTATCCGATAAAATCTGACCGCCACCGACGAATTTAATGGTATTCCCACCCGAAATGGAAGTGTCCGTACCATTAATATTCACCATACCACCGTCATAAATCGTCAGTGTCCCGTTATGGTCGCCGACGCCTTTACTACAGAGATTCAGGACAGCCGAGTCGCCAGCCACAGAACCAACCGTAATCGTCGCGTTTGATTTCACGTTCGCTTGATAAGCATTATTAAGATACCGATAATTGTAATTGGCGTTTACGATTCCCGACTCAATCGTCAGTGTACTGAGCGAGGTATTCGACGTGTTCAGATTTACCGTCGAGCCATTTTTCACTGTCAGCACATTGATTCCGGAAGTGTAACCGAGTTCTGCCGTGTTCGTATTATACGTCGTCGGTGCCCAATTTACGATACCGCCTTCTACCGTCAGAGACCCCGTAATCGGTGCAGAATCCTGAATCGTCAGCGTTCCCGTCCCGGTTTTTACCACATTCCCAGTCCCGCTCAACTGTCCCGCCACTTCAATCGTCCGATTTTCTGCCGTCTGGAACGTCAGTGCTCCTGTCTTGTTCTGATAATCGATATTCGCCGCAATACTCTGCGTCGTCGCGGATTCCGCCGCTGTCGCGTTCCCGATAGTGACGGAATATGCGTTACCTCCGCTCACCTCGAAAAACAGTTTCCCAAGCGCGTCGCCCGTACTTTGAACATTACCATTCAGGATAAAAACACCGCCGTTCTTATAATTCTGATTCACTTTCAGCGTATACCCGTTCGTGCCGATATTCCCGTTAAAAGTCGCTTTCGGATTATTGTCACGCATACCAATCAGCGCGTCGGAACCAAGAGTTATATCTCCGTTAAACGTTCCGCCAGAAGCCGCAATCGCTCCACGAGCAGAACCGTCACCACCCGCGCCGGCACCGTTACCGTACAGTGTAATATCCGCGTTGACCGTTTCACCTTTCGTCCAGAATTGCGCACCACTCTGAACGATAATTTTCGTCGTTCCGCCAATCGTCGAGTCGACCAACCGCGTTTCGTCGCGCAGTTCCAGCGTACCGGTAAATTCATCCATATTTCCGACAATCTGGTCCGTCTTGTTCGCCGAATTACTATGTTTCGCGCTCATAACCAGTTTACCGCTACCGATAAATTTATTATCAACATTCGTGTCATTATTATACTGGTTATACCAGATAAACGTTCCATTCTCGTTAATCGTAATCGGACCAGAACCCGCGGAATACTGTTTCGCCGTCACCGTGGTACTTTCACCATTCATATCATTCTTGAGCGCGACCGTTCCCGCGTCAATCACCAGCCCGCCAGCGAACGTATTCAACGCACCGAGAATCACCGTTCCGTCACCCGTTTTATGAATTCCACCATTTCCGGAAATCACGCCGTCCAGATAAATCGTCTTCCCGTCCGCCGGAGAAACGACCATCCTATTCGTTGTGTTATTCTGCTGAATCGCTGCCGAAATCGTCTGGTCTTTCGCGTAATTCGCGTCCGCAGAAGTCGCAATCGTAAACGCAATATTCGCATTATTATACTGAAACTTTCCCGTACTGACATCACCGGAAAATACATAAGTACGCACCGAATCGCCACCAACCGACTGATTCAGCGTCAAAACATGATCATTCAGATTCACATCATTCTGAAAAGTGACATTATACTTACCTCCTTCCGCACAAATCATCGAATCGGATTCCAGCGTAATCGTTCCATTAAACATCGATGCCGCATGAATTCGGAACGCCCCGCGAGGCTTTTCGTCGTTACCCGCATCCGCGCCGGTGCCATTCAGGATAAAGTCACTCTCATACGTTCCTGTTTTTGAGGAAACCCAGAACTGCGACCCACTTTCAATCCGAATCGTCGAGATTTTATTGAATTCCGCATTCGTTCCGCCACTCCATTCCACGCGCGTGTTATTCGCCAACTCCAGCGTGCCGGTAAAATCGGAGAGTTTGCTGTTCAGAGCGAACATCGTGTTTCCATGTTTCTGCCCCATCTCCATCCGAAGCGTACCCGCACCGGTAATCGTGTTGGTCAACTCGGTATCATTATTATCAATTTTCTTAGACTGGGTTACATTCCACACGAGGGTTCCATTCTCCCCAATCGTGACGGTTCCTGTTCCCAGCGGTTTATAAGTGTCCGTCCGAATTCCTGTCGGAAGCGCGAGCGACGCTTTCAGCGTTCCTTCCGAAATCGTCAGCCCACCAGAGAACGTATTATTCCCCGTCAGATTCAGCGTGCCCGCCCCATCTTTCGTAACCGAGAAATCCCCAGAAATCACACCAGACTGCGTATAACTCCCACCGTCTGCAACGGTCAGCGTCGTGTTTTCAGTCAGAGCCATATCGGCACTACTATCCGCGTCGACAGTCACGCCGAACAGCGCAGAAGTCGCGAGAAAACAAGCACCAGCACTACCTGCAAAACGTGAAATCGCACGTACAGAGACACCTTTTCGTTTATTTTCACACACATTTTTCCGTGAAAATTGGGAACCAGAATGATGATCGCTACATTTTAAGGACTGGGAACGCATAAAAATCCCTTTAACTGTAAGTGACTAAAAAATTTCAGTCAAAAATACGAATTTTACACCATAATATATTCTATAATATTTACAAGATACACCAACTTTTAAAAACGTCAAGAAAATTTTCCCAAAAAATAGAAATTTTTTCAAAATTTTTAAAATTTCAAAAACAGGACAGAGAGTAGTATAGCCTCCCCTTTTAGGGAAGGCTGAGACTACTCACGGACTACACTACCGTCACTCATTCCTTCAGCATTTTCGCGAAATCTTCCATCAGCGCATATTTTTTCTGCCACGTCGTATACATAATCCCCGTGCACTTCGGCGTCCGTCGGCATACCTCCAGCCAGTCACGAGACGTATCCAACGTGTCCACGTCATAATACGCAGCCGCTTGCGTACGGAAACCTAATTCCGAGAAAAACTTCATACTTTCTTCACGTTTCTCATAATACCAACACGAGATAATCAGTTCTTTCGGAATCCACTTCCACACACCGGTAAAGTCACCACGACACTTAATATAATCCGCGTGACAGTTGTGATTCGGGTCCAGCATGTCTGACCAGATGTACACCTCCGCACCCGGCTGAACCTTCTGAATCGTCTCATACTGCCGTGTAATGCACTTTCCGAGAATCTTATCCAGCGTCAAATTACTCTTTTCACACGCTTTACACGTATTCGCCGCACGGATTTCGTCAATACTCAGTAACCACTTTTTCGTCGAGAGAAGTTTCATGATATCATCCTCAGATTCCTCAAAAAACTCATACACTTCCGGCTCGGACATGCACGTCGAAACCTGTCCTTTCATCACCATCGCGGGCACGTAATACGTCAGCGACAGTTCCGTTCCCTCCTGAATCCGGCTCCCCTCAGGAATCAGAATCGGCGACTTCACCGTCCCTTTCCGGAACTCACCCAAGCTGAATTTAGCCGGAACGAAATCCTTTCCCTCTTTATACACCTTCCCCGATTTCGCATTCTTCACCGTAATCGGCGTCCCTGGCCTCTGAAGCGGTGCGGTCAGGTCAATCGACTCAATCTGCAAGTCGTCCAGCCACATTTTCCCCGTCGTTCCACCCCAGACACCCATATAAATTCTGATTTTCTCATCCTTTTCCGTCGTCGAAAAAATCAGCGTCTGTTTCTGCCACTCCTGCGTTCCCCCTTCCGCAATCGTCGGCAACGCGGAGCTCAACATCCGACCATCTTCCGAGTAAATCTGAAGCCGAAACGCGTTCTTATCCGTTAACCCTTCCGTTTTATACCACACTGAAATCCGGTAATTCCGGCATGGTGTAACCTTCACCGTCTGTAACACGCGCCCATGACCGTGCGCATTCTGAGCGAAATTCTCCAGCCTCAGCGACGCAGTCCCCGTATGTTTCACATCCGTATCCGGGAAAGAAATCTTTCCGGGAAGATCATGAAAATCATATCCTTCCATCGTATTTCCCTTAAACGTCTCCATCCCGGCATTCTGAATCACGCCCCCCTCTGCGTCCGGTGCAAGTTCCACTTTACCGTCCTTCACCACGACGTGCAAGTCCTCAATCGCGATACCTTCCACGAGATTCTGATTCCGTCCCAGTGCCGTTCCGTATCCGATAGACCAGAGAATGGGAATAATCTCCACGCTCGACTCGTCCGCAACCTTCTTAATCTTCCCGAAACGTACTTTCACTGTCTCAGACCAGTGCCCGCACCCTTCCATTCCGCACGCCCAGAGCATTCCATTCAGACCATCGTCACCAGCTTTCTGAATAAGCCGACACAGCTCCTCCGTCTCCTCATCAGAACGCAGTCCGAACGACGCGTAAAACCATCGATCATCGAATTCCGCTTTCTTTACCGACCTTTCCTCAGTCTTCTTCAGCGACTTTTTAGCATATTTCGACTTTTTAGCCCCCGACTTTCTGGAATCTGCATTCACCGCTCTCTCTGCTTTCTCAGCTCTCTCCGTCTTCTCCACCTTCTCCGCAGCCCTCACACAGCTCGAAGAATCCGCAGAACCAGTTATTTCAGAGAAAACCGAAAACCCACCCAGCGTGCCACACGCAATCATAACCGCAAGTGCGACACTAAACTCACTGACAATCTTCTTCGTATTAAAACGGCAGGAAACCATAATAACTCCTCGGCACACGCCCAAATAATTTAGAAACGAAAAATATCCCTTTATTAAATCTCCCTTTATTATAAAACCTCTCCTTCCATCTGTCAAGCGAGTCCCCGCAAATTTCTTCTAAATCTTTTATTTATGAGACAGGAAATATTTCGTAAAATATTCCTATCAGATTCATCCTCTCAAAAAACACACATAATAATTAAATCATAACAAGATAATACACAGTATATTTCCCTAGTAAAATAGTAACTCATCATCCCATCACCAATGTAATAAAAGGAAGTAACACAGCTATAATTCAGAATATTAAAGAAGTATATAATACTATGAAGTATATAATATTATAACGTGCACAATATTAAAACGGAAAGCGTGGGGAAATGTTACTGAAGAAAATATTATTCCCATGGGTATCCATTCCACCAGCAACAAGAAGATGCTCGGCTGCAGCAGTTTCAAGAATTGTGCGGAATTCCACCATATTCGTCGCCAGATTACCAGTATACGCCTGATAAAACGCCTCCACATAAAACGCACGCGACCCGAGAAGTATCTTAAAAAGATGAATATACTGTCTCATCGCCTCCGTTTGATACTGTGGCTCCACCAGAATACGCCGAAGTTGAAGCCGTAATGGATGTGCGACAGAAAGTAACCCGAATTTCTGTGTCTTGAGGAACTGAGCCGCCTGGGAAAGCGTAACCGACGGAGCTCCCGCAAAACTCCGGTGAGTTGGTGGTAGAGCATCTGCGAACGGCAAGAAAAATTCTTCCAATTTCGGATTCTGTGGCAGAATACACTGCATGAGAAAGTGCGCATGACGTTTATTCTTCAACGGAAATGGACCGATTGCGTTAAACCTAATTGTCACTTCTGAACCCAGAATAATCCGTAGATTCCTGAATCGTCTTGGACTTTCATAAATCCGCTGAATAACTTCAACACAGCCTTCTACCCGATTATGGTCTGCGATTCCAATCGTGAATGGAGCATACGGCGCCACCGACATTTCCGTCAACGAGCTCGCCACTCGGTCCGCATAAATCGCGCTCTGTCGTAAAAGCGTGGAGATCGACAATCTCCCGTCCGAATGACGCGTATGAATGTGTAAATTCGCCCGAAACTGACCAGAATAAACATTTTCCAGACTGTGTGTATCGACTTCCCGTTCTCGTCCTGTCGGTCTCTCGCCCGGCTGATAAAAAGAGACCTGATTCTGAAACGCTTTTACTATCGCACGCATTTCAGAAGGCCCCACAATCGACCGAATCCTAGCATGCAATTCCGGATTTAATCCCGCCTCGGTCAACAACTGCCGCCGATAAGGTTCATCTTCTGGAAAAGTTCGGTTCAAATCAGACACGCTTTTTACTTCTATTCTCAGGATAGGGAAAATCTTAAATCACACCTAAAAACGGTGAAAAAAAACCGTTCTTTCTGGAATATCGGAAAAAACCGCCCGAATAACAACTAAAATTTTAATTTCTCCTCATTTTTTTACAGAATGAGGGGGTAAAGGGTCAGGATAGCCCCTTTCTAAAGACTTAATTAAACGATTATTAATAAGTTCCCCGCTTTTAAAGCCTTCCCTAACCTGAATATTCCTTACCTGAAAAGGTAAAAAACGTTAAAGTTTCAGAAAATGCGGAATGAAACCGTCATTTTCCGGAAAACGTTAAAATAAAACAGTGCATTTTCACGCGGAGACAAAAAACATTAAATCTCCCACAAAAAAACAGATTTCACAGAAATAGATATTTAAAATCTGTGAAAGTCTGTGAAATCTGTGGGAGACTTAAAACCAACGGTTTCCGCAAAATCCGTAGGATATGAGATACCCTGACTAACAGGGAAACGGATGTTTAAACTCACACATTCTTACTCACGCCCGGAATTGGTGCGTCGTAAAGTCCGTCGGCATTCGGCAACACTGGCGGGTCACTATCGAGCGTCAACGCGTCATGATTCTCGTAAATCATATATGTCTTCCCCTCATTTACCGCCTGGTCCCACGTTACAACCTGACCGGAATACGTCGCCATACGCCCCATAATTCCAATCATACTCGCCGTCGCGCCAGCCCAACCTTCGTTGTAGCGTGTGTTCTCCTTGATTGCCGTAATCAAGTCCGTGTGTTCCACGTCGTACGGGTCGAGAAGTCGCTCACCACGCTCTTTCCGACGCGCAACCTGTCCGGAACCTTTCGTGCCGTCCACAAATTCATTCACACAGCTCCACGTCCCAGCCACCTGCCGACTCTGACTGTACATTCTCCGACCGTCCGCGTACTCGAATTCCACCGCGTGATAACCGAAGATCTCTCCCACTCTCGGTGTAGGTTTCGGAATGTACCGCGTCGAGCGTCCACCCATCCCGTTACAACTCACCGGATGATAAAGCGGGTCCCAGTTCCCTAAAATAATATTCCCGATGTCCAGATTATGTACATGCTGTTCCAGAATATTATCCCCACACAGCCACACGAAATAGTAGCGGTTCCGAATCTGCTTCTGCATTTCCGTCGGTTCCTCACCCGTCCCGCGTACCGGAATGCCACCCTGATTCCAGTACACACGTGCCGTGATGATGTCACCGTACTTTTTCTCTTCCAGAATCTGCCGAATCCCGTCCAGATAAACCGTCTGATGACGCCGTTGCATACCGACACCGACCTTCAGGTTCTTCTCGTCCGCGAGCTTATTCACCTCCATCAACATCCGGTATCCGTAAGCGTCCACACAGCACGGTTTCTCGAGAAAGCAGTTCAGTCCTTTCTCCACCGCATACTTATAATGAATCGGTCGGAAACCCGGCGGAGTGGTCAAGATAGCGTATACGGCACCGTTCGCGACAGCATAATCAATCGCCTTCCGATAAGCGTCAAAGCCCGTAAAACCAGCTTCCGGCGGGAGGGAGAAGTTCTGTAACGCGCGTTCCGTCATGTCGGGAAACACGTCACCAACCGCGATAATTTTCGTGTTGGGGTTCTTCAGAAAGTTCGCCGCCGCCCCAGTTCCGCGACCGCCACAGCCAATCAGAACCGCCTTAATCGTCTCATCCGTACCATCCGCGTACGCATTCGCCGCCGTCATCGCAGCAGCTCCAATGATAAAATTTCGTTTCATGGAACACTCCTTATAGGGGGGATAATCGATATAAACAGAGATATAAATGGAATGTAAACATATCATTCTTGGGAGGAAATCTTTTTTGGAAAATCGCTTTCCTTCCAATCCCTCCTTTCCAAAACCTCTTAATCGCAATCTTTGATTACTTACTTTTAAATATTTTATTTCATATTCATTTAAATATCTATTTAAATAGCAAGAGTTTTTTGAGGAAGGAATGTGAGGGAGAAACTCTTTTTTCACCCAAAAGTCCCCAGCCTCACGAATGTTTAATATTTCTTACTTTCATAATACCACAAACTGCGGTAAAATGCAACCTTCATTTTCCGCAAAATATCCTCTTTTTTCCGCATTTTATCAAAAAACAATCTTAATTTCTTAAAAATGCGCGCGAAATTACAATTTAGTTGGCCTCAGCAGACACCCTTCTCTCAATAAATCTCCCAATTTCAGCCAAACTTTCTTCCGTTGCGTATAAATCCCAGAACAGAACAGGCACTTTTACAGAACTCTCCGCCATATAAGTCACTAACTCACAGGATTCCGCATTTACCGCAGGATAAATCAGGCCAGCACACTGCGCGTTGTACTTTTTATGATACGCATACATCTGGTACATATCCGCCTGTGTGATTCCGTGGTCTTGCCGACAAGTATCCAAGATTTTCCATTTCGTATCAAACACGAACGTAGAACAATCCGTTTTTCTTCGTACCACAATATCCGGCCGAAGCGGAAAACCTGCGGGGAAATCGAAAAGCCGATGCGCTCGGTCCTGAACAGAAACCTCATAAATCTCGCCATCCAGCCGACGTTTCAGGAGAACTGCAACATAAGACTCAAAAAGCGTTTCCATCGGAAAAAGAAGTGCGAACGCCCCATCATTTCCCGAAAAAACACTGAAACTATTCCCCTGTAGAAAGACACGACACCATGCCAATGCCTGCTGGTAATCCTTATTTTTCCGCTCCGGGACGCATTTTTCGAAATCATTTCCATAATTTTCAGAAGTCGGAACTTCCCCGAAAGAATTTCGCAACCGTTTCAGGTCATTCCGATTCCTCGACGACCGACTTTTCTGAAACAGAAACTCAATCGTTGATTTCAGCAACCGATTTTCTGCGCGATTAACCGAAAAAACATCATACTCAACGTAATTTCTCTCTCGGTGAATATAATTTCTCT
>JAUNAI010000374.1 GCA_030527705.1 Planctomycetia bacterium
ATGTAAAATCAGATGTAAAATCGGACATGAAACTAAGTATAGAGCTAGTTTCACCAGCACCGGTGACGATTCCACCTTATTCGGACATGGAGACACAACCGGGTGTGGCAGGGGCAGTCGCGGGTGTGACGAATCACGTTTTATTACTCGGTGGTGGCGCGAATTTCCCAGATTCCGTACCGTGGCGGGGTGGAAAAAAGGTCTGGTACAGCGCGTTGGTCGTTTTCGAGAAAAATCAGACGGGTGTGTGGGTTCCACGAACTGAATCGTATGAGTTGCCGACACGTATCGGTTATGCCGCGTCGGTGAGTACGCCAGAAGGCGTGGCGGTTTTAGGCGGCGAGAACGAGAATGGACGGTTAAATTCCGCGTTTCTTCTCCGCTGGAATATGAGTCAGAAAAAGGTAGAGACGGTTCTGCTTCCGTCCCTGCCTTACGCCTGTTCCAACGCGAGCGCGGTCTGGTTTCAGTCGAAAATCTTTCTCTGTGGTGGAATGACGCAAGACGGAGCGAGCGACCGTGTTTTTTCGCTAAATCTTTCCGCTAAAACGCCGGAATGGGTGGAGGAACCACGTCTGCCACGTCCGGTAGCGTATGCCGTCCTAGTCCGACAGAATGATGGAAAGAGCGAGCGTCTGTGGCTTGTGGGCGGTCGTACTGTGGTGCCAGCTTTAGGTAAAAAAGAAACAGAAATCGGAGTAGAAACAGTCACGAAAACGGTATTTTACGATTCTCTCTACTCGTGGCGTCCTGGCGAAAGAGAATGGACGGAGCATGAGCCGATTCAGAATGCGGAGGGGGAGAGAAAACCGTTGGCGGCGGGGACGGGTGTCGTTGCGGGAACGAGTGGGATTCTGCTTTTCGGCGGTGATGATGGGCGTATTTTCGACGAGCGGGAGAAAATGGAACAGGAAATTCGTCGGACGGAAAATCCAGAACGGAAAGCTGCGTTGGAAGCAGAATTCACGAAAATGTCGGAAGAACACCCGGGTTTCGACCGTACGATTTACTGCTTTAACACCATTACTGGAAAATGGTGCGTATGTGGTGAGTTGCCGTTTAAAACGCCCGTCACAACGACGGTTCTAGAAAATGGCGGAACGTATATTTTCACGTCGGGAGAGGTTTCTCCTGCCATCCGCACGCCGTTTCTTCACTTTCTACGACTGGTGGAAACGCCGCATTTCAGCATTATTAATTACGGAGTATTTTTCCTTTACATGGTACTCATGCTCGGAATCGGACTCTTTTTCGCGGCGGGAAATAAGACGTCAGAGGACTTTTTCCACGGTGGCGGTCGGGTTCCGTGGTGGGCGGTGGGAATCAGCCTGTTCGCAACGATGCTTAGTGCCATTACGTTTCTTGCCATACCTGCGAAAGCGTATGCCGCGAACTGGAATATGTTCTTCTTTAATTTCGGAATCGCGTTGGTCGCGCCGATTGTGGTTGGTTTTTACTTACCAAAATTCCGGAAAATCAGCTCCATCAGCGCGTATCACTTCCTCGAAGAACGCTTTAACCGCGCGACACGGTGGTTCGCGTCAGGGTTATTCTGCGTTTTTATGGTCTCACGGATCGCCATCGTCCTTTACCTGCCCGCCATCGCGATGAATGTCGTGACGGGGCTGGACGTGCACTTCTGTATCCTCGTGACCGGGCTGATTACACTCGTTTACAGCACTGTGGGAGGCGTGAAAGCAGTCATCTGGAGCGATGTAATTCAGGGATTTATCCTGACTGGTGGTGCGATTATTTCCCTAATTTGGCTTATCGTAAACACTAACGGCGGAATCAGTGGTTTCTTCCAGCTGGGGCTGGATTACCAGAAATTTAACATGCTGGACTTGTCGCTTAGCGCGACTTCTCCCGTTTTCTGGACGGTTCTTGTCGGCGGTTGTGTCAGTCAGTTTATCACGTACACGAGCGACCAGACCGTCATTCAGCGTTACTTCACCACCTCTAACGAGCGCGAGATGATTCGGAGTATCTGGCTTAACGCGCTGGTTTCGATTCCGATTACGCTTATTTTTTTCCTTATCGGAACGGGACTTTTTACCTTTTACGCCAGCCACCCGGAACTGCTTTCCGCGACATTAAAACCGATGGATGCGATTTATCCGTACTTCATCGTCACCAGTCTGCCAGAGGGAATTTCAGGACTGCTGATTGTGGCGGTTTTCGCGGCTTCCATGTCGACGCTTAGTTCCAACATCAACTCCGCGTCGGCTGCGATCTGCGCGGATTTCGTGCGTGTTTTCCGTCCTGAAATTACCCCGCGCTCAGAAGTCACGCTGGCACGGATTGCCGGCGTCATCGTCGGTCTGCTCGGAATCGGCTTAGCGTGTGTCCTCGCCACGTGGAACATTCAGTCGCTCTGGGACCAGTTTAACACATTCCTCGGTCTCTTCACGGGAACGCTCGGCGCGCTGTTTTTCATGGGATTTTTTATGAAAAACGTCGGTGGAATCGGCGCGGTCTGTGGCGTTCTGGGAAGCGTCACTATCCTGTTTCTGATTCAGAAAATGACTCCGATCACCTTCCTACTTTATGGGCTGATTGAAATCGTCGCGTGTTGCATAATCGCCTCGCTTGCCAGCCTGATTTTTGACCGACGGTCGTGAACTTTATTCCCCCTATAACCTACTTGCCAAAGGAGAAAAAAATGCGTAAAATTTTCGTTTTATCACTGTTAGCATGTTTCTTCGTGAGTGGATTGGCTCATGCACAGAACGAGCAACTTCCGCTTATCGATATTTCGCAGGACGTGGAACGCCATATCGTCATCGCGCAGGGAACGCCAACAATCTATCAGGGACATCCGTATTCGGTCCAGATGAAAGACCCAAACACGATTTTTGTCGTCTGGAACATCGGTCATGGTGGTTATGGCGGACCGATGGCGAAAACGACCGACGGCGGAAAAACGTGGACACGAATTGATGACCGACTTCCGGAAAGTTATCGGAAACACAAAAATTGTCCCAGTATTTACCGTCTGACGAATTCTGAGGGAAAAGAATTTCTCTGGGTTTTCAGCGCACAACCGAAAATCGCGCGAATCGTGAGTGAAGACGCAGGTGAAACGTGGCATGAAGAGCCGTCGCTTGGTTTCTCGAATGTGATGGCGTTCAGCTCGATTGTTCCGAAAAATCCCGGAAAACAGGACGGTTGCTATATCGGATTCTTCCATCAGCAAGTCGGAAATGATGGTACGGTTCACAACACGGAAGGATTCCCGAACAGTCATCTGCGCGTGGTTCAGAGTGAAACGACGGACGCGGGTTTCACATGGTCAGAACCCAAATGTGTCTGCGAGGTTCCCGGAAAAAATCCGTGTGAGCCATTCGCGTTTTGGTCTCCCG
>JAUNAI010000375.1 GCA_030527705.1 Planctomycetia bacterium
ATAGATGTTTATTCACCTCATTCTCAGGCAGGATTCACATACCTTCACGATTTTCGTAGGGGAACATACTTTCCCCAATTATTTGCCGTAGGATTTACACTTCCCCCACGATTTCTCCCCACGCAGATGGAAGCGGAGCGGTCGTGGAAATACGCTCATCACGCATGGGATGCCGAAACTCGATATAACGGCTATGAAGCGCAATTGGGCGGAGACGTTCATCTTCGAACTGCTCCCCGAAAGGAACGGTCGAGCCGTACTGGGTGTCACCGAGCACGGGAAAACCACGTGAGGAAGTCTGAAGCCGAATCTGGTGTGTCCGCCCTGTTTCCAGCTCAATTTCCAGCCACGTACAATTTCTCTCTGGAAACCGTGCTTTTACAGTGTAATGTAACAGGGACCATCTTCCTTCCGGGTGTCGAGACGTAACGATTTCCGACCGTGCCTCACCATCTACTTTCCGAATGAAATCTTCCCAGTCACCGCGCTCTTCCGGGACGATTCCCGAGACGAGAACCCAGTATTTTTTTACGACGGTCCGCATCTGAAACTGTTCTGAAATCCGCTTCGCAGCCCGAACATGCCGCGCGAAAGTCAGACACCCAGTCGCAGGACGATCCAGTCGATGTGGAACACCAAGATAGATATTCGCATCGGCAGGTTTCTCTTCTTTTTTACGGATATACGCCTTTACTTGTTCTACCATCGAGTCGATTCCGGGTGGCGCCTGAACCAGTACACCTGAGGGTTTATTCACAATTAAAACCGGACCGTCGGAGTAAAGAATATCTATCATGGACATTTTAGGAAGCTATAAAAAATGGAAACGGATTTCAAGACTCATTATCAGTTATCGTCCGAATTACTAAAAAAGTTTACTTAGCGTCTCCTTGAAATATTTTTAAAATATTTTAAATAAATGCCGACATTCTGAAAATCGGCTCTTGACATAATCGTTTTTTTACGTAAAATAAAAATGTTATGTATCCTAATCACATATAAAATTTTAGGGAAGGACGGTCCTTTCCGCAGTCGTTTCAGAAACGCGAGACGACGGTAAAGCGAAATTTTATAGTAAGTCGGGCATAAATACATATTTTTTATTTTTATGGAGCTTTCATGATTCCTAATTTTTCGCTTATCGGTGAGTCCATTAATGATTCTGTTCCTTCTACGCACGCGCTTTTCGAGGCGAATGATATGGAGGGAATTCGTGCACTGGCGCAGTTTCAGGCGGAAAAATCGGCATACATCGACGTGAATGTCGGTTGTCGGAGTGGTGAGTTTCTCGCGGAGATGGTCCGTTTCGTACAGTCAGCAGTTGATTTACCACTTTCCATTGACACACCGGATCCGGAAATGGCGGAGTTAGCACTGAAAGCGTATGATTCCGCGAAAGGGATGCCGATTCTAAATTCGATTTCACCGTTACGGACGGAGATGTTCGACCTGTATAAAATCTGTCCGTTCCGTCCGATTCTTCTGATTACGGAAAATCGGGTGAATGGCGAGGAAATCATGTGTCACACGGCAGAAGAAACGTATGACGCAGCGCGTTTCATGTTGGAAAAAGCGCATGATGCAGGAATTCCGACGAGCGACTGCATTTTCGACCCGGGCGTCGCGCCGATTGGGACGGATACGGAAGATAATTTCAAGCGTCTTTACCGCACGATGGAAATGATGCACGCGGACCCGGATTTTACGGGTTTCCATGCGTCGGTCGGGCTGAGTAATTTCACGGTCATGTTACCGCCACGCCGTACGAATGGCGAGTTAGTGAAAACGCCGTTGGAGAGTGCTTTTTTAACGCTCACGAACCCGCTGGGAATGGATTTCTGTATTGGTTCCGTACGTCGTAAATATGTGTTATTACCGGAAGAGCATGACGCGATGAAGTGTCTGCGTGACTGCCTGAATCTGGAGGGATACGACGTCCTGAATCGAGTGATGGAGTTCTGCATGTAATAGGAGGTCAACCGGAGAATTGCCGTTTCTTCGTGGTTTACCTATTTTATATTACTTTTTTCAGTTATATTCGTTATATTCGGATTTTTTCTGAAAAAATCGGGTAGTCCCCATTGACTAAAAATTATTTTTGGTTAAAATATGAATAAAATTTTATACCTGAATTGGTATAATCTGGTATAATTAAGATATAGTTAATGTCATCATACACTCAAAATTTTTTGGAGGTATCCCCGTGCCAAGTAACGAACGTGGTAAGGAAATCAAACGTCGCCGTCATCGCAAGGTTAAGGTCGCGCAGTACGCTGCTCGCGTTGAAAAAGGTTCGCTCAGCAAAGAAGATGCAATTGCCAAGCTCCGCAAGCTGACCATCGGAAGTGAACAGCACATTGAGAATCTGGGGTTCTAATTTTAGAAACGTCCAGTTTTCAAGAATGTATAAAATGCCGTTTCGAGTGAATTGAAGCGGTGTTTTTTTGTGGAAAGTGGTACAGAAATTTCACACTTAACGGATTTTATATCATGGAAACGTGGTTACTGACAATTTTTACGGTTGGGATGACGACGGTGGTCGGGGCGATTCTGGGTTTTTTCCTCCGTCAGATTCCACACCGATTTAATGATGCGATTCTTGGGATGGCGGCAGGAATGATGCTCGCAGCCGCGATTGTTGGGCTGATTCTTCCGGCGCTGGAGCAAGAAACCTCATGGACGGTAATTCAGGTTATTCTCGGCGTATTTTGTGGCGCGACAATTATCAGCATGATTGACCAGCTTACACCGCATCTTCATCAGTTGGCGGGAATTGATATGAATCATCATGGTGAAATACCTGATGATATGAGTAGTCGCTCAGATAGTTACTCAGAAAGTCATGCAGGGCGTGAGGCACATGGTCTTGATATGAAGGGTGTAGACCGTGTGTTGCTTTTCGTGACGGCATTGGCAATTCACAAGTTTCCGGAAGGTTTGGCGGTCGGAGTCAGTTTCGGGACTGAAAATCTTGGTGACACGCTGACAGTTGCAGGGAGTATCGCGCTTCAAAATATTCCGGAAGGGATGGTTATCATCGTGCCACTGTTAGCGGTTGGGGTCTCAATGTCACGCACATTTTTCATTTCGCTCGTGATTGGACTTATCGAAATTCTCGGTGCGGCGGTTGGTTACTCACTTATTTCCTTTACAAATGGGATTCTGCCATTCGCGCTGTCATTTGCGGGAGGAACGATGTTGTATGTTATCAGTGATGAGATGATTCCTGAAACGCACTCACACGGTTACGAAAAAATGGCGACGTTTGCGCTTCTTGCAGGTTTCATGTTCGTGTTGATTACCAGTCATATTTTCGGCGCGTGAGACGGAATAACGTGTGAAGAATG
>JAUNAI010000376.1 GCA_030527705.1 Planctomycetia bacterium
GAATCCACTGAATTTACTGAATCTGCTGATTTTTTGAAATGAAACTCGAAAATGAAATGGCCAGACAGGTAAAATTAATGAAAGCCACTGAAACGGAAAAAATGGCAGGACATGTGACAGCATAAAGGCGGAATGTGCTAAATTCCCTGACATTCCTGATATATCAGAAGTCTCAGGTGTTTCAGATGTTTCTAGTATTTTCGTAGTTTCAGCATTCCAATTTCTTCTCCGTTCTGGTAGGAAATAAACACACAGAAGCGGAAGAATCGTCACGGCCGTCAACCAGCTAATCGCCAATGCTAGCGCGACCACCTGAAACAGCGACGCGCAGAACTCACCAATATTATCTGGCATGAAACCGACAGCTGCGAACGCCAGAATCGCAATCGCCGTTGCGCCGAGTAGGGGAAACTGACATTTTTCCACCGCCTTAATCGCTGCGAGTTGTCGTGAAAATCCTCGACGCCGAAGAATAATAATTTCTTCCAGAATTACGATTCCGTTATCTGCCATCATTCCTAGTGCAAGAATTAATGCTCCGAGCGAGATAATCTGGAGTGGGATTCCACAAAAATACATTCCGATAAACGTTCCCAAAATTGTCAGCATTAACATAAAACCGAGAATCAATCCACACTGCCACCCCATAAAAATAAAGAGCAGGAGCATGACGATTCCGATTGATTTATAAAGATTTACGGAAAAAGCGTTTACTGTCAGTGTCACTTCTTGTGCTTGGTCCGAGATTGCGTTTACTTCCAGACCGTCAGGCCACTGAGTTGCTTTCAATTCCTCTAGCATTTCATGAATATCTTTTCCCATAAAGACGATATTTCCATCCTTTTTCGCTGAAAGTCCCATCGCCACCGCCGGTCGACCATTAAATCGAAAGAGTGTTGTGGGTGGGTCCTGATTTTCGCGCTGAAGGTGTTCTCGCTCCACTAAATCTCCCAATGTTATGACACTTTCTCCGGAAGAATCAGACACGACGATATTCAGAATACTCTCCAACGTCGTAAACTCTCCTGTCGGCGAAATTCGCACAAAATCGTTCCCAATCCGCACACTTCCTGCGTCGAGAATCAAGCTCTGGTTCTCCAGTTCCTGCATAATTCGTCTCGGTACGATTCCCTGTGTTGCGAGTTTTGACTGCGGAATTTCGAGGTGAATCACTTCTTTTTGCACTCCATAAAAGTCAATTCTCGCTATATCGCGTACTTCTCGGATATTAAGAAGCTCTTTTTTCAGCCACCGTCCCTGATCTTTAAGCCAATTTAGTTGCTGAGCCTGACTTTTTCCAGAAGCGAATTCCTTACTACATGTCAGCGCATAATAAATCCCATAAACATCACCGAAACTATCGTTTACGATCGGCCTTGCGCATCCATACGGCAATTTTCCTTGAATATCGCGCATCTTTTTCCGCAGAAAATCCCACACCTGTGGTAACTCACCCTTTCGCACTGTCGGTAACATTTCCACCGTTACATAAGAAACACCCGCTTGCGACTGCGATGTAATTTCCCAGATTTCACTAATTGACTGAATCGCTTCCTCAATCACGTCCGTTACCAGTTCCTCTACTTCCTCTGGTGAGGCACCGGGAAAATGGGTGACGATCATCGCTTTCTTAATCGTAAAGTCCGGATAAGAAAGCCGACCGAGATGATAAAACGCATAAATTCCATACACTACGGTCAGAACCATCAGTACGAGCGTAATCGTCTTGTATTTCAAACACAGAAAAGCAGGATTCAAGAAGTGTGAATTTTCAGAAAATTTCATCGTATGTACCTTTCCAACCGGGAATGAAAATGATTTTACACACAATTTTAGAGAAGTTGGCAACTCCATTTTATTAAACCAATCACACTTGAAAATTCAGGGAAAGATGGTCCTTTCAGCTATTATTTCAGCAACGCGAAATGACGGTAAAGTGAAATTTTATAGTGCGTTGGGTATAAAATGATTCTGAATTAAGAGAAATTTTATAAAATTTCGAGAAAAAGTAGCATCCCCCCCTTGAAAATTTCCATGAGTATGCTATACTATTTCTCAATGTTGCTGAAGTGGCGGAATTGGTAGACGCGCTAGGTTCAGGTCCTAGTCCTAGTTAATAGGGTGGAGATTCGAGTTCTCTCTTCAGCATTTTCCAAAAAGCCAGCGGGGTTAAATCCGATGGCTTTTTTTGTTGTATACTTTCGATTGTGACTGCGTCGCTTGCATTTTATATTACTTTTTTATTTTAGGGTTTCACGGAGGTTGTCATGTTCGTTGATCAAGTAGAAATTGTCGTTCGTGGTGGTCGTGGCGGTGACGGTTGCGTCAGTTTCCTGCGTGAAAAGTACATTCCAAAAGGCGGACCAGACGGCGGTGACGGCGGGCGTGGCGGAAGCGTGATTCTGGAGGCGAAAGAGGGCGTGGATAGTCTGATGCCTTACACGATGAAGCGTACTTGGGTCGGCAAAAAAGGTGTGCCGGGGCAGGGCTGTCAGCGTCACGGGGCGGGTGCCGACGACACGATTCTCTTCGTCCCGCCAGGAACGCTCGTTTACGACGCGACGGCCGGTTTCTTGATGAAAGACCTCGCACACCCCGGCGACCAGGTAAACGTTGCGCGTGGCGGAGCTGGCGGAAAGGGAAACATGCGTTTCCGCACCTCGCGAAATCGGGCGCCGAGACAGTGCACGCCGGGTGAAGAAGGTGAAATTCGCACGCTGAAACTGGAGTTAAAAGTGATTGCGGACGTGGGACTTTTAGGTAAACCGAACGCGGGGAAAAGCACACTTTTATCGCGTCTGACGAAAGCGCGACCGGAGATTGCGAACTATCCGTTCACAACGAAATACCCGAATCTTGGGCGTGTGCAACTTGGGATCGATGCATCGTTTGTCATCGCAGACATTCCGGGGCTGATTGAAGGCGCCGCGCAGGGAATTGGGCTTGGGCATGAATTTCTACGGCATATTGAGCGCGCGGGAATTTTGGTGCATCTTGTGGAACCGTTGCCGATGGACGGGACGGACCCGATTGAGAATTACCGTGCGATTCGGAGCGAGCTGGCACAGTACGATGAAGCGTTGGCGAAACGCCCGGAGATTTTAGTCGTTTCGAAAGCGGAAATTCCCGAAGCGGAGATGGTTAAGAAACAGCTTGAAGAGCTGACTGGCAGGGAAGTGATGACGATTTCTGCGGTGACGGGACAAAATTTAAATGTGTTGGTGAAGAAAATCATCGCAACGTTAAATCCCGAAGAAGAATAAAAAGAAAAGAAGAAAAGAAAAAAACACAAGAAGCAAGCAATCGAAGATTGCGATTAAAAAGTTTTTGAAAGAGGGGTCTG
>JAUNAI010000054.1:0-2910 GCA_030527705.1 Planctomycetia bacterium
TGGTTCTTAGCAGAAATTACTGTCGGAATCAGGAGGAAAAGGCAGAAATAGAACATATTTCGTGTAAGACTGTGGCACACAGAACAGTAGGTGTGAATCTTATTCGGTTTCATAAGCTCTCGGTAAAATTGGAAGGATAGCGGCGTCGGAAAATACAGACTTCACTAATTATTATATACGAGCTGAAACAGAATACAAGGGGGAGGGGGAAGAGTGGAATATACTAATTCCACTTGAAAATTAAGGGAAAGGGTCTTTCTGGTAGTCGTTTTAGCAACGCGAAACGACGGAAAGGCGAAATTTTATAGTGTGTCGGGCATAAAAAGGCCTGTTTCACAGCATGTCGCGAAACAGGCTAAAATCAATTCATACGGATTCCGCTTCAAAAGTCAGGAAAGAGCGTACCTTCCGGTAGTCATTCCATAACATGAAATGCCAGAAAAACGGAATTTTATCATGCGTCGGATATTAAATATTTTACTTCTCCGCCGCCGGAGCCGGTTTCGTAGCCGGAACAGCACTGACAGCGTCCGCCACAAGTGCGAGAAGTTCCGTACTCATCGCGTTACGAGAAATCACTTTTCCGTCGGCACCAATCACGAAAATCGTCGGCACATTGAAAATCCCCAGCGCGTTTGCCGGACGACTTTCCATTCCGCCTTCTTCCCACATCTGGTACCAAGACATGCGATTCGTTTCGACGAACTGCTGCGCCAAAGCTGCGTCATCATCAAGGTTCACGCCAAGCACGAGAACTTCTTTCGGATATTTCGCGGCAATTTCCTTCAGTTTATCCATCTCACGGGTTGCGTCACCCATCCAGGTCGCCCAGAAGTGCAGGATGATTACACGATTTTTCAGACTTGCAAGATTAACCTGTTTATCATTCTGTCCAAGAACTTTCGCGGCGAATGTCAACGAATTTCCAACGGAGTCGATACGCGCGACAGCGCCTTTCGCTTTTACCGCACTACTGGATTCCGGGAATTTCGTCAGAATCTGAGAGTAAAGAGCTTTCGCTTTTTCTTCATCGCCATCGTTCTCGTTTTCCATTCCAAGCTGTAACATCGCTTCGGCTGCGTCAGGAGAATCCGGATAATTCTGGATAAATGCATCGAGATCTTCCAGCCACTTCGTGCGAACCTGAAGCCATGCCGTCCCGGAAGACTTCATCATCGCGGTGGTGTACTCACTCGACATGAGACGGAACTGAACGTAAGCTGCCAGAGACTTATCTTCTTCACTTTCTTTCAGTGTTTCCATGAGTGCCTGAAGACGCGCAATTCCGTCAGGATAAACACCCTGCTGAATCGCGCCCGTCACACCGTCAGCGAGCGTATGAATCCACTGCGCACGTTCTTCGACACTGCCAGCATTTTTCGCTAAACCTTCCAGAACATCCGCACGTTTCGCGTGTAATTCGCTCATTTCGGCAATCGTCTGTGCCTGATTCAGCTGTTCATCAATTTTGTTCAGCTCATCAGAACTCTGCGCACCCGGGGCAGCTGCTGCTGGAGTATTCGTCGCGAAACGGATGAAGACGTTATTCGCTGCGATTTCATTAATATTATCCGGCGTCGCTATAATTGGCGCGTCAATCGCTTTCCAGACATTTCCAACACGAATCAGCGTTCCAACTGCGATTTCGATGTCACTCTCACCGTCATGCACGACAGCCGATGCGTTTTCATAGAACTCCACATCATTTTCGGAACCGTCCGTTCCAGCAGGATACGCACTCGGACGAGTACCGTTAAACTGCATCCAGCGAGCAGCCGCAGTCACTTTTTTCGCTTCAACGGATGCGGTAAATCCGTCACGTGCCTTCAGGAGCTTTTCCTTAATCAGCTCATACTTTTCCTCGCCAAGTCCGAGACCTTTTAATTCTTCTGCCGTCAGGAGAACCGCATCGAAACGTGCGGCGTCGCCATTCGCCAACGCTAACGCAATTTCTGCCGTCAATTCCTGGGCGGAAAGAACATTCCACTGGTCAATTTTTCCGTTTCCGTCCGCGTCCACGCCTTGACGAGTTCCGGCGGTGTTATACCAGCTAAATTGGTCTTTCGTCTTGTCACCGTCTGTGTCACTTTCGCGGTAAACTTCCAGTCCGTTTAAGAAATAACGCCACTGGTCAGGGAGTTTATCGCTGTTCGTATCGATAAGCTCACGCAAAGTCATTCCGTTCGCGTCGATCACACGGATACCACCATCAATTTTACGAGCCTTGCAATTTGCCGCGTCCTCAGCCGAGGGAATCGTATATTCTACCCCCTCTTGTACCGGTTTATACTGCAGAACTACTTCTACCTGCTTACTTGCGGACTGTCCGAACGCCAGTCCCTGCGCGCATAGCAAGCATACTGCGGACCTCATCGTCCAATTCAGGATGCGTTTTAACATAAAATAAAACCTCCAGGATTAAAACATACCGAATTTTCGGAGAATATTCACAATCATATTTAAGGGAAGTTCCCATAACTCACGCCAGCAGATGAAACGTTCTCTCTCGTGCCAACTTACGTTCCATCAAGTTCCCGTAAATTTTATAATGGGGAAAACTTTACGTACCTTGGCGATTCTCGAAAAATCTCCGCTTCTTGCACGACTACGTTTTTTAGAACGACCTTTAAGTGATTCACGGAGACGGGAATTCCATCTCTGCCACCGACAGTTTAATCAAGATACTATTTTTCTGCAAGACGGATTTTTGAACTTTTTCATAAATTTCAACTTTTTTTAACTTTTTCTTCCTTTTTCAAAATGGACTGCGATAAAATAGGTACTTTATTTTGACGAAATCCGCGACTATAGAAAATCCGGCAAATCTGGAATTTCCGAAGATTCAGAAAGATAAACGAGACATAGAAAATACGTAAAAAGAAATGTTACGTAGTTCCTATATAAGTCATA
>JAUNAI010000054.1:2920-17789 GCA_030527705.1 Planctomycetia bacterium
TTAGCTTTTTTTCGGAAATTTATGCTTGCAAAAAATTTTCTGTGAATTAAAATGGTTTTATATTCGTATAAGAATTAAGAAATTGTAGACTCACTATATAAGTTGAGGTTAAATCATGAAAAAACACTCCATTTCCCAGTTTAATTTCCTGAAATGCTCTCCGTCCCGTTCCGGTTTTTTATCGGCGGTAGCGTTGTTGCTGGCGCTCGGAGTGACTCCATGTGCAGTGGGGGATACATCTTGGACTGGAAGTGCTGGGGATAATCAATATGCCACGGCGGAAAACTGGAGTAATGGTACTCCCGCGAGTGGAAATCCCGGTGATGTCTCAGGCATGACGGTCAGTGTGACGGATTATGTTACTCTTGGTGCAGGAGTAACGCTGAATATTAATGATGGTGCCAACTTTACGGCTGGGAGTTTTACGCAATTTCAGGGAAGTGGAGATAATGTTGCGACGCTAAATGTTAATGCTGGCGGAACTTTTACGTCTAAGAGTTACTTCCTCGTGGGGCAGGCTACAAATCAGCACGGCGTGTTGAATATTAATGGTGGAACAGTGAATATTAACTCGAATTCCTTCACCATTGGTGATAATGGACACGGTACGGTGAATCTTAACTCCGGCACGCTGAATGTCAGTACGGTTATGGAAATTGGGAACCACTCTCCTTCCACCGGAACGGTGAATATGTACGGCGGGACGCTGAATGCGGGGAATATCCATGTGGGTGGTGGTGACTCGAACGACACAAGTAAAAATATTCAGACTAATACCGGTAGTTTAAATTATTACGATGGTGAATTTAAATCGACGAATTTGATTTACGTCGGTTACGGACACGGCGCGACGGGAATTTTCACGGTGAAGTCGGGGGCGGACCTAACGCTCGATGCTCCGATACGACTTGCTGCGCGTGACCGAGAGGATAACACGACGACTGGAAAGTTGATTCTTGAGGCGGGGACGGCTGAGAATACGACGACGATGAATCATTCCGCGGCGGTGTCCGTCGGTTATGCGGATGTCGGTCTTCTGGAAGTGAACGCGAATGCGACGTACACGAATACGGCATCGGTTTCGCTCGGTGTAGAGGCGACGGGAAAGGGAACGCTTCATATTAAATCGAACGGGACGGCGATTTTAGAGGATTTAAATGTCGCCCATACTTCTGGTGGCACGAGCGTTGTTAACGTCGACGCGAATGGAACGATGACCGTCAACGATTTCAACATCGGGGTCGACAAGGGAAGTGAAGCTGGTAATGTCTCAATTAACGTCGCAGAAGGTGGCTCTCTCACGACGGCATACGCCAGATTCGGCACAAACAACGCGAACATGACCCTGACGGGAAATATGACCGCCAATTTGCAATTTGTCGTAAACGGAAACGCCACGATTAAGGGAACGGCACGATGACATTCCACACTGGTGATAATGGTTATATCGGTAATAGCGCGGACAGCATTTTGACGATTTCCGAGACGGCCAAGTTTAATATGACTGGCGGAAATCAATTATATCTTGGTTATAGGAAAAAAGGAACGCTGAATTATAACTCCAGTGCAGAATCGACTTGGACCAACACGGTTCGTATCGGAACTGGCGCGGAAGGTTTATTGTCCGTGACCAATGGAAAAATCACGCACTCGTCGGGGTATTTTATCGTTGGTAATGATAATGTTGGAACACTGGCAATTTCTGAGACAGCTAAAGTGAAGGCGAATAACCTGTTTATTGGCGACCAGTACAAGGCGAGTGGTGTAAAAGGTGTTATTCTCGTAAAAGATTCCGGAGAGTTAAGTTCGAACGTGATTTATCTTGCGGACAAGACGAATTCCGTTGGTGAATTGACAGTTCAGGATAACGCGGTAGTTTCGACAGGGCAATTCCGTCTTGGAAGAAGCCAACATTATAATGAAGCGGATACTTCCCACACAAGTTATCTTGGTGGTGGAACTGCGACGGCGACGATTAACGGTGGCTCTTTCTCCTGTTCTCAGTTGGTTATGGGAAATCAGAAAGCACCGTGCACGCTGAATGTGCTGGCAGGCACGTTTAAGACGACGAGTAACTCAGCTAATACGGTCGTGGGTGAGTCGCTGATTCATCTGGCTGGTGGAGATAAGACAACGGTGACGCTGGCGGGGAGTCTGACGCTGGAAGATACTTCTGGTATTAAAGTTACGGACGGAACAAAATTGACCGGCACAAGTCTTGCGTTTACGGATAACAGCTCGCTGGAACTTGACGGACTTTATCAGTTCGCGACACTTTCCGGATCACTTTCTTTCACGGACGACGTAAGCCTGACGGTTTATCTGGATGACATTTTCATGGCCGATGGTGCGTATACATTAATTGAAGCGACTGGACAGACGTCTGGAATGTTGGATAAACTCACCCTCGTTTCGGAATTTGGCGAGGCGGTCTTGACAGGAGAGGCGTTAACACCGTATTTGGATTACGCTAACGGTTTGGTATTGAATTATACCAGTGCAATCGCGCCAGTTCCGGAACCGGGCACGTGGGGATTAATGCTCATTGGTCTTCTCGGTTTGGGGGGTGTCGCACGGAAAAAACGGAGTTAATAAAGATTCCTGATTTTCAGGAAAGATATTGGTGCCTGCATGCGGGTACGGTTTCATATATAAAACAGGTCGAGTTATGAATAAAAACCAAAAACGTTTAACGGTGTGGAGTTCTGCGCTCCTGATGTTGCTCGTATCCGTGTCGGCTGTGGGGACCGCGAATGCCGTGGTTTATGATACAGATACGACATTGAGTACCTCACCGACATGGGGTGAAAATGTCACAATTAATTCTGGTGTGAATGTAACACTAGGTGAGAATGTACTTCCGGGACAGACTGCGGCCGTAACAGTAGACATTCTCGGTACATTGACGATGAACATGACACATACGGGGAATCATGATGCGAATAACTCATTAGCGACGGCTCATGGGATTACATTTACGGGAGCTGGAACGTTTGTGAAAACGGGGACTGGTAAACTCAGTATGGCGTGCAATGACAACTTGCCTGTCAAGTTTGCGATGGAGTCGGGGGCTCTGATTGATATTCAGGCTGGAACTCTGGTAAATGGTGGCTGGAGCAAGCAAAACTGGACGGAAAATAAAGCCGATATGCAGATTGCGGAAGAGGCTTCTTTGGACATTTGGGACGGAAGTAATATTTATATTGATTCACTCGTTGGAGCAGGGACAGTTCGTAATGGTAGTAGTCGGGACCGTACGCTTGTGATTGGTGTAGATGGCTCCGGCTGGACTGCAACAGGGAATGCACCTGTATTTTCAGGGGATTTTCTTCTAAATAACATGATGACTTCCATTGAAAAGCAAGGAACCGGAACGCAGATTTTATCTGGAGATTTCCTCGCGAAAGGGAGTATTAATGTAACTGCTGGTACGCTCCAAATCGGAGACGGAACGAACGGCAGTATCGGCGCGAATCATACGGGAATTACCGTTGCGGATGGTGCTACGTTGGCGTTTAATACGGATACGGCACATAAATTTGACACGATTGGTGGAACCGGCACGCTGAATATTATGAAAGGATCGGTTTTTGTTGATAAGTCGTTTGAGGGGGCGTATAATATTGCACAGGGAGCAACGACGAATGTACTGAAAAACGATTTTTTCACCTCCGGCAAGAATACAGTCGCGGACGGTGCGACGCTTTATCTGAATGTGAATGACGCGGAAGCGGACACAACGGCGTTTCGATCTGTCGCTTTTAATGAACAGCGTGCGACGGGGAAATATACGGTCGGTATTTACACCCCATCGGGGACGACTGCGACAGCGGATATTAATAATGTTCTGGGAACGAATACCGTCCTGACAAAAACCGGTATGGGAACAATTGGTCTGACCGGTGAAAATACGGCATTTACCGCAGGAATCGTCATTAATGAAGGTGGTCTTGGCGTGGGTGACGGGACAACGTCGGGAAAATTTTCTCCGACGCTTGCGGTCACAGTAAATGCGGACGGTTCTTTTGTTTATAATAACGGCGCGGGAACGGAGACTGTTATTTCAAATAAAATCACCGGTGCGGGCGAAATCGTGGTGGCGAGTGGGACAGTGAAACTTACGGAAACTTCCCCGATAGTGGTGGCGGATACGTCGGCAAGACTGGGGGTCGGAAAATTGACCGTGAAAGACGGTGCGACGATGTATTTTGACGGAATTGTGCCACAGCAACAGTCGGCAATGACGCTGAATATTGAAAAAGGCGGTGTCGCGCAATTCGACATGCACAAGGCGTATGGCGATAACAGTAACGAGAATGCTTCTGTCGCTCTCACCGCTAATGGAAACGGAAAAATGACAGTGACTGGGGCGGGTACGCTTCAGATTACAGGTGGATATTATCTATTCTGTGCAGCGGGAAATGTTTCGTTTAGTATGGCGATGTCCTCTGGTGGTCTGATTGACATTCAGGATGGGTCTCTCGTTAATGGTGGTTACGCGAATCAGGACTGGACAAATAATAAAGGTTCTGTAAATGTTGCTGAAGGTAGTGTTTTCCATCTCTGGGATGGTGGTAATGTTTATATTGATGGTCTGACGGGGAAGGGATACTTGGTTCGTGGTACGCAGACGATGCTCCTCGGCGTGGATAATCATGCGACTTTCGAGAATAATACGGCATTGTTCGAGGGAATTCTCTGTGGTCAGAATGGTTCCCATAAACACTTACCGGATGTAAATGGCGCGAGTACGGAGAGTATTTATAAAGTCGGAACCGGGACGCAGATTCTGGCGGGCGACAATAACTATTCTGCCACGACGAAAGTAATCGGTGGTACGTTACAGTTCGGAAATGGTGGAGCGACAGGGAAAATTGGTACTGGTGCGGTAGCTGTTAATACTGGTGCAACGCTCGCTTTCGACACGACACGGATAAATGAATTTACGTCATTGAGTGGAAAAGGAACGTTGGCAGTAAAAAATACCGGAAATGTAACCGTTGCGGGCGGAATCGACGCTTTTGACGGAACGGTTGATGTTCAGAATGCGGATGCTGTGGTTCAGTTTTCTCCAGTAGCAGGTACGACAGAGACGTTCACCGGTAATGTGATAGGTAACGGAACGGTAAAACTGAATATGTAGGGTGATTCCGTCGTAAATTTGGCTTCTGCAACGATTGGAAAGAATGCGACACTCAGCGCGAATGGTGGAGCATTGGTTCTTCCGAAAACATACGACGGAACGGTTCAGGCAACGGAAAACATGACGGTAACGCTTGTACAGAACACAATTCGTCCGTGGGCGATGACCTTTTACACAGGACTTGATAGTCTTGGTGGAAAAATTTTACCGACTACCCCAACGAACCAAATCAATAACTTTATTGACTACGGAACCGCTTTCGATATGAATCAGGTAGCGAATAATGTTACGGATGCAGAAGTTGGTACTTATATGACGCAACATTATGCGGCATTTTCCTACACGAATCTTGTTCAGGTTACGGAAGATATTACGATTGACTTAAGTGGCAGTTTTGATGACTCGCAGAGTGTCTCGGTAATTCAGTGTGACGAAAATGGTCACATTACGGAAGGCGCGGAATGGGTTACGTTGCTCAATTATGGTAGTAACTGTGCAGTCAACACGAAAACAGGAATTGACTTAAGCGCAGGATATTACATCTTTGATGTACGTGTTTCAGACAACGCTGGCTCTCGATACGCGAATGCTGGTGTTAAGGACAAAGATGGAAATGCGCTCGGTATCGGCATTCGTCTGAACGGCGAAACAAATTACGCGGCGTTTGACATTAATCCGGAAACTGGTGTTGTGGCGGGTATTTCGCAGATGGTAACTGGTGTGAATCATATACAGGACTTCACATTCTCCGGAAAACTGGATATTGCGGACGGAAAAACGATTACGTTCGATAATCCGTATAGTGACGCGAAGACGTACGACATCGACACGACGGTGACAGGGGCGGGAACGCTTGCGTTGACAAATTCCGGAAACGCGAATGCGACTTACGACGTGAATATTGATTCGGAAGGATCGCTAAGTATTGCGGACGCGATGAACGTGACGCTGGCGGGGAATATCGACGGTGACTTGACGCTCGGAGATAACGTGGTTCTCAATTTTGAGTTGGCCACGACGGATACCACACCGGTTTTGACAGTTGGCGGAGACATGAACATTGACGCGAACGACGTCGTAAATATCTTTGTGACGGGTGACGCTCCGGAAGATGGCGATTTAACGGAGTTAGTCCTTATTTCCGAGACGGGTGAGGATTCTCAGATTGAGTTTAACCCTTCAGAGATGAATTTCTCGGTAATGGATCCGGATTTACGATTTATGCTGGAAGTGAGTGGGAATGGCGTATACCTGACGTTGGGGAATTCGGATTCACTTCCAGAGCCGGGGACGTGGGCGTTGATGATTGTCGGCCTTCTTGGCATGGGTTACATTGTGCGTAAGAAGCGAGCTTAATCGGTAATTTTCAGGGAACGTGGCAGAGACGCTTGCGCTCCCTGTCTTTTGGTAATTATCATATTGGTGACAGAAATGACTAAGAAAAATGGATTTACGCTGGTCGAATTGCTGGTCGTGATTGCGATTATTGGGATGTTGGTGGGGTTACTGCTTCCGGCAGTGCAACAAGCTCGTGAGGCAGCTCGACAGATGCAGTGTAATAATAACCTAAAGCAATTGGGAATGGGAGCAATGAACAGTGAAGCAACTGTTGGTTGCTATCCTGGTGGAGGTTGGTATTTTGCATATGTTGGTGAGCCAGACCGTGGTATAGGTGCAGGACAACCGGGTGGTTGGACGTTTTCGTTGTTACCGTATATTGAACAAAATGCTCTTTATATGCATGCTGCAACGGGAGGAGATGCCAGTTCGGGAGGCCAATTAAATAATATGGCAAAAGCAACAGAGATGTGCCAGGCTCCGTTGAAGATTTTCCATTGTCCTTCACGTCGTAAAACCAAGAATTATGTAGTGAATTCGTCGCCAACGAGAAACTGTAATTCGATGTCAACGGGTGCTAAAACAGATTATGGAGCCTGTTGGGGACCTTATGCCATGAGTACGCCTGACCCGGGTTATGGAGGGTGGCAGAATTATCGACCAGGTGGAAGCAGTTATGTTGAAAACAACTCGCTTGGTATGTTTTTTGTATGTAGTGAGTTAGCTTCAAAAAATGTGTTTGATGGAACGTCAAATACTTATTTAATTGGTGAAAAATCAATGGCAGCCAATAATTATACAAAAGGTCTAGAAGTTGACGGCGACGATAATAACGTTTACTGTGGAATGGACTGGGATACTATTCGCTCTGCAAATAAAGTGCCGAATCAGGATCGTTCCGGTTATTCAACGACCTATTATTATGGTAGTGCGCATTCCGGTGCTTTCGGTATGATTATGGCGGATGGTTCCGTTCACCGTATATCATATACGATTAACCTACAGATTCACCAGTATCTAGCCAATCGTATGGACGAGCAAGTTTTCACTCGCCCGTTCTAAAGGGAGAAAACGGATTTTTGGATAATGATTGTGTTAGTATGGATTAAGGTTGCATGATTTATCTTAATTTTACATTTGGAGACAAAAAATGATTAAGAAAAACGGATTTACGCTGGTCGAATTATTGGTCGTGATTGCGATTATCGGGATGTTGGTGGGGTTACTGCTTCCGGCAGTGCAACAGGCTCGCGAAGCTGCTCGACAGATGCAATGTGGCAATAATCTGAAGCAGTTAGGTTTAGCTGCACTGAATCACGAGGCTACGCAACAGTTCCTTCCCAGTGCAGGTTGGAGTTGTTATTGGGTGGGGGATGCAGATCTTGGTGCGGGACCTGCGCAACCGGGAAGCTGGGAATACCAATTATTACCGTATATGGAACAGAATGCGTTGTATCAGCTGACGGCGGATGGTTCTATTACGACGATGAATAAGGGACAGGCGGATGTCATGGTACGAACGCCGTTGTCGTTTCTGCATTGTCCGTCGCGGCGTAAACCGAAGAATTATCAGAGCACGAGCGGAACCGCCTCGAATTATAGTACAAATATCACTTCCCGTGCGAAGAGTGATTATGCAAGTTGTATGGGAAATTACGGTAATCCACAGAGTTACCAACGTTCCTCGAGTTATGACGCGGTTGCGAATGGTTCTTTTGAGCCAACGGATGATTCTGGAAGTGTAACTGGGTTGGTTTACTCCATGAGCCAAACGATACTTGGTGAGGTTCTTGATGGAACCTCCAATACGTATCTTTTTGGTGAAAAATATCTTACGCCTAATAATTACCAGACAAGTGGTTCCGGCGACGACTTAGGTTGTTACTCCGGTTTTGACGATGACAACTCTCGTACCTGTGACCAGGATAACGCTGGTCAACCGCGACAAGACCGAATCGGTGTTTCGTTAAATTATTGCTTCGGCAGTCCTCATGCGGGAACATTTGGTATGGTTATGTGTGACGGTTCGGTTCAGCGTATTTCATACTCGATTGATATGACGACGCACGAGCGTCTTGGACACCGTGCCGACGGAGAAGTCGTAACCCTTCCGTAATTTAATGTTTTTTTGAGAGAATCTGATAAAAAGAAACGCCTCCATTTTAGTGGGGGCGTTTTTTAGATAACTTATATCTGGTGCGGTTGATTCAGTAATCTTATCTAATCAGAATCGCGCCGGGACAGTCGTCATCTTTTCCGAAATTGGAATACATCATGTTACTCCAATGAACTGTTCCGCAACCGTCGTAGACTTTCACATTTTTCGCGGTCTTGACGAACGCCCCTTCCGAGACGAGAAGCCGTCCCTGATGGTGTTTAATAATCGTGATGTTGTCGAGCTTAAATCCCGGATTACTGTAGTACGAGCACCCCAGAAGTCGCACATCCCACCCACCGATTTCGTATCCGATTTCCCCCGTGTCAGCATAACAGTCACGTAGAATCGCGCTGGAGTCCATAATCTTATAATTTACGGAACCTTTCAGCATTTCACGTGGTTCCCCCTCTTTTACCGGCGGAATCGGACCGCCCCAGACGTGACAACGCGTCAGACGATTCGACCCGCCGCGTCCAAGATGAAAACCAATAGTGTAATCGACCACAACGCAGTCGGTATAATGACTGTCTCCGCCCGTCGTGTACAAGGCGGTATTTCCTGCCAGTCCGCTTTTCACGCACTTAAAATAAAGGTTATTCGCGATTAACTCATATCCGCGCCCCTCACCGTCGATGCGCAGTCCGTAAGGGAAACCGTTCAAGAAGGTGGTTTCACGCAGAGTGAAATGGTGATAATTATCGAGCGCCATGCACGACGCCAGACCGTTTCCGTCAATCTGACCACCCGCGACGAAAAGGTTATAATCCTCGGCTCCTCCCGCGTCAATTCTCGCCCGATTATACTGCTCCGCCGTGTTCACTTTCAAGACGAAATCCATTTTAACTGTCGCACGAAGAATGGCCGACTTGTGCATCAGGAGCGAGCAGAGATTCTTCACCACAATCGGTTCCGTAATTTCATATACTCCTGCCGGAATATATAACACACCAGAGGGACACGCTTCCACAGCCCGTCGAATACGCGCCGTGTCGCAGTTTTCCCCCTCCGCACGAGGGAATTCCGCCACAGAATGGTCGAAAATTCCGACGGAAGCACCACCGAAAACGCCATCAGAAACACTCGCCGCCACCGCGTCTTGCACACGAGCTACACTTACAGTAAGAAAGACCATTAAAGCGACGAAAACCGCTGAAACGGTTAAAACTCGACAAAAATTCTTCATAGGTAGGGTTCCATTCTTGAAAAAACACAAAAAATAAAGGGGCGGACGAACCACCCCACGCTATAAAACCGATTTTCTCCTAGAATGGACGGGTAAAAACTTGCTCGTCCATACGATTCGACAAATACTGGTGAACCTGTAAGTTAATCGTATATGATACACGGTGAACAGAACCGTCCGCCATCGCCATTCCAAGCGCGCCGGCATGTGGACTGCCAAATCCATAACTGAAACTACTCGCGCCAAGTCCCTTTCGGTCCTGTTTCGGTGTCTGAACCGCCGTACGCACAAAGTCTTTATCCTTCCCGCCGAACATCGTGTTATCGTCACCGTCTTCCGTACCGGCGGTATACGTATTCGGATTCAGATACTTCTCACCGAGCAAATACGTATTCGACGTTCCATCATACACATCCTTCGCCGCCAGCTGACTTGCCGGAAAGAAAAGCCCTCTTCCATCCTCGTCCGTGTCACGATAATTCTTCACAGTTTCAAACGGAAGATCAAGACCACCACGAATCCCCGCCGGTCCAATACATCCCGCATAGTCCGTTTTCGCAGATTCACCGGTCGCATTCAGGTTTTTACTCGACTGATTCGGCACCTTATACAGTTTCGCCTTACGCCGTGACGGGCAGTAGAACATTTTCAACGGAGTACGGCACATCTGCGTCGCCTTTCCCTTATTATTCAAGGTAGAACCGGAACTCGGATCCCCTCCCGTCGCGGGCAACATATAGAGCGCGTTCTGTTCAACATACGGCAGAAGTGAGTATGTCCACCCACCCGGTTGCCCAGCCCCCACACCTCGGTCCGGCTCGCCAACGTACAGATAACTCCAACCTGCGCTCGGATAACAACCAACGGTCGCTTCACTGTTCATAGCCCCCATAGCCATCTGCTTCATATTATTGTTACACTGCATCTGTCGAGCAGCTTCTCGAGCCTGTTGCACTGCCGGAAGCAGTAACCCCACCAACATCCCGATAATCGCAATCACGACCAGCAATTCGACCAGCGTAAATCCGTTTTTCTTAGTCATTCTTGTCACCCATTCAAATGTTTAGGTTTATAGAATCATACCCATAGCCGAGAGATTCTCCCCCGACTATGGTCATTACCACTAAATGATAAATTTTACCCCCGTTTTTGGCGAGTAATGTAACCCACGCCAAGAAGTCCGACAAGCATTAACCCCCAAGTTCCCGGTTCCGGAAGAGAGTTGGAATTTCCCAACGTTAAATGAATCGCATTGTTGAGAATATCCATCGAAAAACGCAAATTCGGATCTTCCACAAAGAAATTTGTCTCTATTGGGTCGAACGTAATCTGTCCTTCTTCACCCGCCTGAATGAGAACCAAATCCAGCAATTCCCCATCTTGCGGAGCATCACCTGTCAGGAAAACGTTCATGATGCCGTCCGAGCCAAGAACCACATCACCACCAACCGTCAGTACGGGAGAGGTTGCTGTAGTTGCCAACTCGAAATTGAGAACCACGTTGTCCCCCATCGAAAGGTCTCCATCAATGTTTCCAGCCAGCGTCACATTCATTGCGTCCGCAATGTCGAGCGAGCCTTCCGTATCGATATTCACATCAAATTCCGCGTTTGCGTTTCCAGAATTCGTCAGAGCCAGCGTCCCTTTTCCTGTCACCGTCGTGTCGATGTCATAGGATTTCGCGTTACTATACGGATTATCAAACGTCAGCGTCTTCCCCTCCGCAACGTCCAGTTTTCCAGAGAAAGTGAAATCGTCTTTTGCTGTTCCAGTTACCATCTGTCCGGACGCAAGACCCATATAACCCGTTTCCGTGTCGATATCGAACGCGCTGTAAGTATTCGCTCCGTTCAGACGTAGACCAACGCCGAGGCTATTACCATCTTTATCCTTTACACTGCCTGTCGCATATCGGTTTCCACTCTGGTCTGCGACACGTACGTCAAAGATATAATGACCTTTCGCCAGCGTAACTTCCTTCACTTCGTGCGTCGCACAGTTCGTGCCGTATCCCTGCAACTCACGCCACGTCGCGCCCTCAATCGGGTTTCCGTCCGCGTCACATTCCATGACCCAGACACCCTGCGTATCGTCGAAGCAACCATTCAGGTCAATCGTGATATCTTCTAAAACTTCCACATGATTCGTATACGACATCGCCGCGTAGTTTTTCGTCATGAATTTCGCAACCTCTGTACCTGACGAATTATTCGCAACCTGATCCATGTTATAAACCGCGTCGTATTTAATCGTTTCCTTAATCATCGACGCGTCCGTTGTCGGAGCCACGCGACCATTCAGACTAGAATCACCAACGTAGAACGTCATATCCCACGGATTTTGGTTATAATTCTGCGTCAGATTCATCGTCATGTTATCCGTCGCGCTAACCGTTCCAGCGAAATCCTGACGCACGATGAATTTCCCACCGTTACCGGAAACCGTTGCCGTGTCCGCAATCGTCGCGGAGCTGAGATTCACGGTAGCGTTTTCACTCATCGCAAGCTGGAGCGTTCCCGTTCCGGTCACTTTACCGACGAAGAACTCTTCAGCGTCCGCCGCCGTCGCGAACTGGACAACTGCGCCGTCATGATTCAGAGCGACCGTTCCTTCATATTTCCCAATCGTCGAGTTTACCGTCACTTTACCGGTATTCGAGGAAGAGAGCGTTCCGATGGAACTCGGATTGATCGCGTTAATCGTGTTTTCGCCCGTCGTGTTAAAGGCTAATTCCGCACCACGCGCAATATACGCCGTGCCGGTAGAACCGATTTTCCCCGTCGCACCACCGTTACCGAACTGCAACTTGCCAGCGTCCACGTTGGTGTTTCCGGTGTAAGTATTCTCGCCAGAGAGAATCTGCGTTCCCGTTCCACGTTTTGTGATGAAAGTAGTTTTACCTCCATCCTCAAGCACACCGGAGAAGGTCGCCGTATTATCCGCGACGCCGTATTTTTCACTGTTGACGTTATTTCCGACACCGACGACAATTCCACCTTTTTTGAACGTTCCCTCACCAGTCAGGCTGTCGACCGTGATATAGTTTCCGTCCCAGAGGTCCATCGTTGCACCTTTCGCGATGTTCAGAGAACCGAGGTTCTGCCAACCTTCATCATCATTCCGCCACTGGATATTACTAGACCAACCGCCACTTGCCAACGTACCTTCTTTTATGTCAATCCAGCCACCAGCGTCCTGTCGAATCTTAATAACTGCGGAATTTCCTTCACGACAGAGTAACGCCATTCCGCCCGCGCCCGTTTTCTCGAGCGTACCCGCACCGGTAATCGTCACACTACTCTGGAAGAACGCGGAGTTGTCGTAATAGTGAGAAACGGCACTGTCTTTATTATTCAGCTCCATCACACCGCCCGCTTCGATGTTAATCGTAGCGTTAATCGCGGAGCCGTCTGGGTTACTGAACGCCGGGACAACTTCATCCGCCATGGCAAGTCTCGCGCCATCCTTAATCGTCACTTTCGGGACCGCGAAGTGCGTTTTACCCGTTCCCCAGCTACCAAGAGTTATATTAGCGTAAGACGGAGAATCTTTCGTGACCTGAACCGTCCCACTGGCGATGACCATTTCACCTGCGCCGGTAACGTAATTCTTGAGAACCGTCGTGGAATCCGCACCGTTATCGATCACGAATTGCGTCCCGGAAGCAAGTGTGACCGTTGCGCCATCCACTTTTCCTGCCGTTGTGCCATTTCCGAGAGCCAAGACACCTTCATTTACCGCAATATTCGACGTGAAAGTCGTATTTTCACCCGTGAAGATGAGTGTACCAGTACCATATTTCGGAGCGTTAACATTCGTGGCGAGCATGTCACCGGAAAGGTCTACCGTCGTAGTGGTTCCTGTAACCGTGTAGAAACCGACCGTTACACCGTCACCGAGAGTGCCAGCCGAGCGGAAATTATTAAACTGTGTTGCCGTGAAAGCATCCGTATCCGTGTTGTTCACATTTAGGGCGAAAGTCGCTCCCACATCCGTTGTGAGGTTTGCTGTGTCAAAGAACGTGTTTTTCGACACGCCGAGAACGCCGTCCGCACCAACATGATACGCGCCGGTGAAGGTATTCTCTTTATTCGCGAGATACAGACCGCCTTTCTGAATGTTAATCGTTCCTGTCCCGCCGACGGCTTTCGTTAATTCCGAATTTTTCGTGGAATTATAGACCAGCGTGGTACCAGAAGCGACCGAAACCGTCGCACCCGTTCCGATACTGCCATTCGTACCGTCACCGACCTGAAGCGTTCCGCCTTCGACCTTAAAATTCCCAGTTGAGAGAAAATTCCCCGAAAGAATCTGTGTTCCGGTTCCGTTTTTCTGGAAGGAGATATTCTTTCCGCTCGCAAAATCACCGGAGAAGACCGGCGTAATCGCTTTTCCTTCCGCGTCGAACCACGTCGAGTTATCCATTCCAACATTCACCACGCACCGTCCCGTCCCGGTTCCGTTTGTGACGTTTCCGGCTCCGACAAGTGCGTCAACATAAATATTATCGCCGTCCCACACGTCTAAATAGGCACCTGACGCAATCTGCATGTCTGCCAGATTCTCCGTCCAGTCCTGATAATAATACCCACCATTAACCAACGCACCTTGCTGAATATCAATTAACCCGCCAGACCCCATCGCGAATTTCACAGAGTAATACTCACCACCCTGTGACGGTAACGTTCCCGGATTATCCGCGCCATTCGTGTAAGAACCACTTGACGCTGCAATTCGCCCCGTTCCGGTCTTAATAAACGTTCCGTTTCCCGTAAACGCAATCGCCTTCCCGCTCGCCGTCGTGAAAGAGTTGTTCGCGTCGTGATTTCCCGTTCTCGTCGAGTTCAGCGTCAACGAGCCGAGAATATCCACAGTCACCGAGGCTGTCTGTCCCGGAAGGACATTTTCACCCAGCGTCACCGCGACACCGGAATTAATCGTAACGTCATCACTCCACGTAGGAGAAGTCTCCAGTTTTGTATCCATATCGTAAACCACAGCATTCGCCATGCCAGCAGATGTTAAAATTAACAAAAACGCCAACCAT
>JAUNAI010000055.1:0-7935 GCA_030527705.1 Planctomycetia bacterium
GCGAGCCTTCACGCCTGATGGTCGAGCGCATTTAGACTGCATGGACGAAATCGAACTTGCTTTCTTGCCATCTCGTCGGCTATATTGGCAATTTTCTTGAGAGAATTTTGTAAAAGTTTTGTAAAAGCCACAAAAAAGGTTAAAGTTTTACAAAAATTTTGACGATAAAATAGAATAGGAGGGCGAATAATGGAATATTTCGTTCTTTATGTTGGTATTGGTTTTATTTTTTCATGGATTTTGAATCAGGCAAATTTAACGTTTGATGCTTGTCGAAAAATCCTAGAGTAAGTTTTGAAAGGATTCAAAATGCTTAAAAAATTGATGTTGGGTGGTGTTGCCACCTGTGGCGCGGTTCTTGCTCCGCTTTCTGTGTTCGCTCAGGAATCTGGTAAAATTACGATTGACAGTAATTTGAGCGGAATTGATGTTGCCGGTGCGTTGTCTGATATGGGTGGGACGCTCGCAACCGGTATTATCGCGGCTCTTGCGCTTGCTATTGGCTGTTGGGGCGTTATGCTTCTTTGGAAAAAGATTAAAGGTGCTGTTAATTAGTTATTAAATCGCGAGACCCGCTTCGGCGGGTTTTTTATTATGAGGAACGTTGCATTTTTATTTATATGTTTCTTTGCCTCATCTTGTTATAGTCAAGATGGGGTTATTAATATTTGTGATAGTGTGCTAGGTTCTTATTTTCTAAAAGATGGTAAGATGTGTTTTTTAGATATACCTGTAGAACCTTTGTATACTGTTTTTAAGGTTTCTAGTGTTGAGGAAGGTCTTGAAATTATTGAGGAGGCCACAGCTTCTTCTACTGGATCTTTTCTCTATCCGGATTTTCTTGATACACATGGTTATCTTGGGATTTTTGAAATTCAAAAAAATTCAGCTTTTGAAACCTATGCTATAGTTTTTGATTATTCAAAATACAATAGTTATAATGGTGATATGTATGTAGGTAGTGCCTTTCGGTATGCCATGATTAACGAATGTTCCGAAAGGTTTGGTACTTCCGATATTATGGTACCTGCAAACTATTTTGGTTCGTCAGTTTATATGTCAGACATAGAACCTTCAGACTTAGGAGGGGGTGAAGATGTGACGGAATATCAGTCGCAAGTATTAACATATTTACAAGAAATGGAATCTTTATTTACTGTTTCTTGCGATTATTTTAGTATTTTTGTATTTTCACAGGGCTTAATGCTTGGTGCTTTTTTTTATATTGCTTTCATGCAAAGGAGATAAAAACCATGAAAATTTTTCGTTTTTTCGTGTTACTTTTTGGACTAGTCGCGCCCATCACGCTCGGAAGTGTGATTGCACAGGACATTAGAGCGGTTACAAATCCACCTCAAATGAATTATATTATTATAGATGGACACTATTGCCAGTCGGGGGGCGATGGAAGCCGTAAATGGTGCGTGTATTTGTTTTCTGATTATGCCTCCGCCGCGAATGCTGATACTGCTTTAAAATCGTCTGATGTTGTTTATTCCCAAACCGCTTATAAAGGCGTTTTGCCTTTTCGTAGTGGCGTTTCTTCGGTGAATGCTTGGGCGGTCGTTTATGATACTACTGATACGGGGTATGCGTCAGGTTTTGAAGGGGTAGTTACTGGGGTTTCTGGGTATATTTTTACGTATGCTTGGGATTCTGCTTATACTGTCGGAGATGTTGTAATTTATGAAGACGGAGGCACGACCGATCCAGAGCCAGAACCCGAACCGGAGCCAGATCCAACCCCTGAAAGTGAAATCCATAAAATAACCTACCCGATTACCACTAAACGGGAGGGGGATTTTTTTTATCAGGATGGGGTTCTTTATACTAGAAACGATTCCTACAGCGGAAGCGGAAAATATATAAATGGTTTCATGTTAAAAATTTACTCTACTCCTAATGGGTGGATTGAGGGTGTGCCAGATGCTCACGGCCTGGAGGTCTGCCGAACCGTCGCCGAAATGGTCGTAAATAGTTTTGCGTCTTACGTTGCCTCCTATGATTTCGGGGGTGTTGAACTTGAGGGCGTTTCCTTAACTCCTATTTGTGCTCCTTATTATAGCTCTAGTTATAGCACGTCTGAGCCGTTGGGTTATATCGTGGTTTTGTTCCCTAGTCGTACTGGGACGAGCTACAATGTCGGCAACCTGTGCAAAAGTTGCGCTACCGATTTTTATTATAATGAAGGTTGGGCTAGTTTTTATTGGCTGGGTGCTGTCGGTTCGGGTGATATGGTGAATATCAATTTTAGTCAGAATTCCGAAACCTACGCAAGCAAGCCTTCAACAGTTTCGACGAGTTCATTTTCTGTGGCTTCATTAGATGAGGCAAGGAATGTTCAGAGTACTGCCGAACTTTCCGAAGGTTCCGCTCTTCCTGTCAGTGTTTCTTATGTCCCTTCTGTCGTTACAACTGTTGATTCTGGTGGCGATTTAGCGACGACTACGCCGGAAGTTGCGACAACTTCGGATATTTCTGTACAGAGCGACGAAAGCGGAGAGGCTACTATCGTAATTAATCAGGAAACAACGGTAAATTATGATTTTGAACTCGGTGAGGCTCCCGACGAATTGGGGTACGATAAAGTAGAAACTCAAGAAGTTGAAGTCAAAGACAATGAGGAAAAAGACAAGTACACGTTAAAATACTTTTACGAAACGGGGGACGGCATCCGACTAGATCAAGAAAAACTTTGGGATGAGGTTGACGAGAAATTTAGTGAGCTTTTCCCAAAAGATAAAATCGAGGAATTTTTGGAAACTGTGCAATCTGGCGGGGCTGCGATTACGCCTATTACGTGTAGTTTTATGGTTCCGCCTTTCGCTCAAACGTGGTCTTTTACAGTCGATTTGGAAAGTTATGCAAGTATGTCGGTAATCCAGATAATACGCGGAATGGCGGGGTTTTTCGTGTCTCTGGAGACGCTTTTAATGTGCGTTCGCTTGATGGCATAAGGGGGATACATGGGAAAGTTTTTTTCATGGCTCGGTAACTTTATAAAATTCTGCGTTGATGCTGTTCTCGGCTTTTTCGTCGCTATTTGGGATTTATTTATTTCCCTAATTACCGCCGTCGGGCAGTGGATACTGGATTTTATAGAGTATATTTGGGGGTGGATTGAGTTCGGCTATTTTATGGCTCTTGATCTACTTATCGGCAATTTTTTGGAATTTCTTGAAAAACTCGTTGAGAAATTTGGGCTTGATGAATCGTCCCTCGAAAGTTTTCAAAACTTTATTGAGTACATCCAGATAGCTAATCGCTTTTTGCCTTTAGATATTATCGGAGGTTGTGCGGTTACTTTTTTTACGGTTTTGATGGTGTGGGTCGTTTACAAGTTTATTAAATCTTGGCTCCCAACAGTTTCGGGGACTTAAAAAATGGCGTTAAATTTGATTATCGGTAAACCGGGAAGCGGTAAAAGCTACTACGCCGTTTCTCGGCTTTCAGAGTATATTCTTGATTTTGCACGCAAGGAGAAAAGAACTGGTAAAATGCATAATCGAGAAATTTATACTAACTTGGTTTTGAATTATGAAGAAATTCAAAAATTTGTAAATCGTGAAGTGGGGCAGGGCGTTGAAGTGGAAAAATATTTTCACTTCTTGGATCAAGAATTTTTCTCTGCGACTTCGGAAGAAACTGGCTTTTGGTGGGATAATTTCCCAGAAGGCGCGTTAATTGTTATTGACGAGGTGCATGAGTACGTACCGGCAAAAGGAATAGGTAGTAAAAATGGACTTGAGGTATTTACGGTGTATATTTCACAACACCGGCATAAGGGGCAGGACTTATTTTTTATTACGCAACATACTGACACGATACACAAAAATATCTTGTGTATGGCGGAGGGAGCGTATCACATTGTAAATGTGAAAAGTCGGGTTATTCCGTGGCTTGGTATTCCGTTTTCTGATATTGATGTTGTCAAGGAGGCGTTTGGAATTAAATCACAAGTGGCGAATATCATTTTCGGCAACTACTTGGGAAAAAGTTTTAAGAGAGAATCTACTTCTACTTTTGTTTTACGTCCCGAAATTTTCGCGCTTTATAATTCGCACATGCGGGGAAGCGTTCAGAGTGACCGCCCATCACTGGATTTGTCGCCACTTGGTGCTATTATCTGGTTTCTTCGCCGTCACCTTATGCAACTGACTTTCAAGGCGATTTTGGTCGTGGGCGTGTGTTACTCGGTTTATTATGTTTTAGCGTCTGCGCCTGAAGAACTGTCGAAAAATTTAAGTAAGAACCTTGTAAAACCGACAGAAAAACCGATTAAAACACCGTCTCCACCTCCGATGAGTGGAGGAAATCCGCGTTATAATTCGGAGATTTCCGGGGGGGCTTCGCGTGCTGTTCCTTCGTCTTTTCCTGATTTGTTGAATACGAAAATTTACGTTTATTGTCAAGATTATGTAGTTACTGATTCCGGCAAAAAGAAAATAGGAGATGTGATAAAAAAAGATGGGAAGGACGAAAAAATTATTGCTGTTGATTATGTTTCTTTGTCTGTTGACACTGAACGGATGCCGGACGTTGTCGCCGATAGTGTCGAAAGTGGACTTGACGAGTTATCAGTTTCAGAAGACGGAGGAGACGGAAATAAAATTGACGGAGGAGAAACGAAAAATTAAGATGTCGTTTTCTTCTGCTCCTTTTCCTGTTGCTATGTCTACGTTGATGGCGGAAACTGGTGCCTCGGTCTTTTGGTCACGTGACTGTGACGAGACTATTATTGATGGTGTCTATGAAGATACTGGGTTATATGAATTTTTACTTGGTTTGGCAAAAAGAAACAGTTTACAATTAACTGACCTCGGGGGGGCTTATTTTATCGGTTCCGGGTCAAAAAGTGACATTGTTTCTACTTGTGTTCGTGTTCCGATGTCCGACGTATCTAGCCTCTGCACGGCTTTTACTGGATGTTTATCAGAGTACGGCTCAGTTTCTGCTGTCGGTTCTTGCTTAGTTTTGTCTGATTATCTTTATAACGTTCGCCGTATGCTTGACATGATTTCTGTAATGCGTGAAGCAGGTTTGCGCGGGTATATTGCGGAGTTGTTTTTTATCAGAATGAAAGATTCCGATTTATTGGACATTCAGGCGAAATTATCGGCGGAGGGTGTTGACCTTCTTGCGACATCGGTAAACCTTGACAACCTTTTCCGGCTTGTTCTCGACGTTTCGGGAACGTCAAGTAGAATCCGGGTCGTGAATCGTCCCATTTTGTATCTTGCGGAAGGTCGCCCCTCTCGCTTGGAAGTCGGTAACGAAATACAAAAATCTCAGTCTGTTGTATCGTCAGAGGGTTACTCCAGCATTTCCGGTTACAAGTCCTTCAGTGATGGTGTTTCGATTAGTTTAACGCCGTTTCGCCTCACGAGTGACCTTATTTCCCTAGATGTTGAAATGGTTGTTAGTCAGTTTTCTGAATCCGATTCGAAATATTCGGATATACCGGAAACTTCCAAAAGTTCTATTATTTCGCCCGGCGTGATTCTCGCCGATGGCTCGGTATACTTTTTAGGAAGTCTCCAGCAACAGAAAAAAGAGCGTGGATTTTCATTTTTTGGCGTTACAGATAGTAAATCTGACGAAATTATAACAGTTTGGGTTAAAATTCGTGAAATAAATTTGAAAAGAGGCTTGACAGATGAAAATTTTTCTGCTATGATGGGACAATAAAGATTTAATTTGGGTCAAGAGGTGTAAAATGACTATTTTTTTTATTGCGCTGGTTGTTTTGGCGGTCGTGCTGGTTTTTGTCCAGTCGGCTAAAAAGCAGGGCAGAAAAGTTACCGAAAATGCCGTAAAAGTCGCGGATTCCTCCGGGGATTTGGTTTTTTCGCAACGTCTTTTGTTTACTAAAAATGAAAATGAATTTTTTAATTATCTCCGCTCGTTCGTGCCTGAAGGTTATGAAGTGTGGGGAAAATTGGGCTTGTGGGCGGTTGTTCACTGTGCCGATAAACGTGGTTGGGCGAAAATTTCGCAGAAACAGTTAGATTTTGTGATAGTTTCGGTTGGTCCTGTTCCGTCAGCTGTACTTGTTATTGAACTTGACGACGCAAGCCATAAACGCAAAACTGCACAAGCGCGGGATGCGGAAAAAGATAAAATTTTAGTAGATGCCGGAATTCCGGTATTGCGTTTTCCCGTTTGTGATTTTGCGAAAACTGACTTTAGTTATAAAATTTTAGAGGCTTTAAATGTTGAAAAATCTAAAATTTAGAAAATTTTCGTTGTTTTTTGGTGTGCCGTCGTGTTCCATTGGCGACGATGACGCGCAACGGCAGGAGTTTTGTAGAAATTTTTATAGGAGACTATAATAATGGCTAGTATTTGTAGTTGGTCGTTTCAGTGTGCGGGCGTTTTTGGTGGCGTTTCTGCTTTTACTGATGAATCAGGAGAAACTGAGTATTTCCTGAAAATTGACTTTTACGGCGGTCGTGTGACTATTTCGGGAATCGGTGAAAAGAATTATCAGATGTTCCGAGAAAAGCCGTTAGGGCTAGAGTGTCGCATTTCCGGGAAGGCGTTATTTAACGGAGGTAATCCGAAATTTAGCCCGGAAAAGTTCGAATTTGCTGACATGAAGGGATTTAAACCGCTGGAAGATTCCGATCTAATGGAAGGAATGGTAATTCAGGGACGCGGCGAACTTTCCTATAAAAAGAAGTCGGAACGGGAGGATGGGAGCTTCTGGCACGGAGTGACGGTTAAAGCCGTTGGTGGATATGTGCGAGGCGTTCAGGTTGCGCCTGAGGCTTTTGAGCGTTTGCCGGTTGGTGATTGTATTATTTACGGTCAGGTTTTTTCGGAAGTGTCAACAGTTTTTGCCGATGGTCGCCGCCGTCAAGATGTTCGTAACACTATTTTAATTAAAGGAGCAAAATCAGTTTAGAAAATTTATAAGGAAATGTAATTTTTAACTTTTGGGTCACAAGAAACACATAAGAAACATTATCGGACGTTCTTGGATGGAAGTCACGGGCATTGATTGAAGATAAAAATAGTTTCGTGCAAAATTTGACTACGAATAGAAAACGGACGTTGACTTTATTGAACCTGAGTTGAAGGAATGGTATATTTATATGGTTGTAGATACCGAGATACTGTCAAGAGTTTTCTACAAAAATTTATTTTAGCTTTTTTCCATACCCCTCTTGCAAAGTTAATTCAAAAATGTTATAATCTTCTATAGAAATGTTACTTAAGTAGTCCCTAATTAACGCTGGAAGACACAGTCCGACAGGTGTTCAGAAAAATTATTTTACACGGTAACTCAGAATACTTCCCACCTAGCGGTTAAAAGTATACAAGATTGTCTCCCTCCATTAAATGCGCCCTATTCGGCGTTTACTTAACCATCCTGATGTTTGTTTTGTTATGGATATTATTGTTTGTGCTAAATTTATTCAAGGAGAACTAAATCCTTTCGATGCGGCAGCGTTAGAATGTGCGCTGGAAATAGCAGAAAATACAGAGAATATATCATATAAAAAACATACACAAGTTACAAAATCTACACCCAATACAAAAATTTCCATACTTGCAATGGGGCCTATCTCTTGGATAGAACCAATGACACGTCTAACTCGCTTGGGGAGAAATGCAAATCTACGTGCAATTCTTCTCTCAGACCCGACTTTTGCGAGCAGTGATACGTTAGCGACAAGTCGAATTCTTGCAAAAGCAATTCAGAAATTAACCTCCAATTCTCAAAATCTGACACTGTCTTGCATGACTCATGAGAATATGCATCAATCGGAAATTTCGGAAAATGTTTGGGTTTTTTGTGGACGGCAGACAATAGACGGTGATACGGCACAGGTTGGACCAGAATTATCTGTGTTATTACGTTGGCATCTTGCGACGAATTGTATGGAATTACCGAATGTTTTTGGAGCTTCAGTTGGGGATAAGATACAG
>JAUNAI010000055.1:7945-17708 GCA_030527705.1 Planctomycetia bacterium
GGCCGTCTTGACACTGGAACGAATACGAGAATTACGATTTCCCTCACTTCGTTCTCGTCCTAGTACCGTAGAGATATGGGACCGGGAAAAACTTGGAATTTCAGCCGAATTATGTGGTCAGTTAGGTTCGCCGACGCACGTTCTGAAAACATTTACAGCCGAACACGGACGCCGGAAATGTCAGTGGGTTTCATGGGAAGAATTGTCTGAAATTGTGAAGGAAAAGCGGAAAGTAAATCGGATTGAAACGCAGATTCTTGCTCAGAATGCTAAATTGCAAGCCTTAACGCAAAATAATGCTACTCCGTTCTTTGCGCAGAATAAAATAAAAATCGAGAATAATTGCGATACAAGAGAAATATCTGCGACAGAGTATTCAGAGACGAAAAAATATTTTGAAAAGGAAAAAATTTCAGGAATAACGCGTTTTAAGACGGTTTATGCAGTCGGGCATGAAGTAGAAACGCAAGCGCGGACAGTTGGCGAGCGAGTGATTTTCGTAGAGAAAATGGCCCCGAGAGAGATTGCGGAGGCGGTAAAGGACGCAGAAGTGGTACTGTGGAATGCAGATCTGTGGGGGAGACGGACGGCACCTCAGGTGGCTGCCCTGCTCGGAACAGGACTCTGTGCGGACTGTACCGCATTGGAGACTGATGGTGAGACGCTTTTTATGTACCGCCCTGCTCGGTCTGGGAATATCTTGGCTAAAATTGAGTGTCGGACACGGCCCCAGATGGCAACCGTTCGGACTACAGGAGAAAGCGCGGATGTCATTCTTGCGGGTGGGCGTGGAGTGGCCGATTATTGGTCGGAAGTCTTGGAGTTAGCGGAAAAACTTAACGCGGAACCTGCGGCGTCACGGGCGCTTGTTGATACAGGAAAAGTGCCGTATGAGTTTCAAATTGGACTGACCGGGAAGAGTGTTTCGCCGAAAGTTTACATTGCGGTTGGGATTTCCGGAGCGGTCCAACACACCTGCGCGATGGAGACGGCAGGAACGGTGATTGCGATTAACCCGGACCGTGATGCAAGGATTTTCGATTACGCGGATTATGGGATTTTGGGAAAGTTTCCGCAATAAAAAAGAACCTTAACCTATCGCCTGAAGATGATAGGTTAAGGTTTTTGTGAGATTCGTACTGAACTGCTCATGCTCACAAATGTTATGGCGTTAAACGGAAATTGTCACCGCTGTCGTCAGGCTCAGTTCCCTCCTAAAGATGTATATATTCCGTAATAACTTCATCAGCAACAATTCCATTGGGCACTACAAATTAAAAAACCTAAAGGAATCGCCTGAAGACGAGGGTTTTAACCCCAATAAGTTGGAAAATAAAAAAACAAAAAAGCAAGTGTTCGCAGAACGCGATTAAAAGTTTTTTTGAAGGGGGGTCTGGGGGAAAACTATTTGGCAAAAATGTTTTCCTCACGGGTATCGAAGCAAGACAGGTAGCAAGTTCCTCCCAAAGGGGGGACGCTTGCGTAGTGTGTTTCCCCTTAGCCTCCACTGCAGACTGAAGTGCGCAGTTCGTAAAACAAAGTTCCTTCAGGACTGTCGCGCAAGCGCGATTTATAAAAGTTTTTTGGCAATTCACTTCCGACCTCTCCGTCCTTCGGGTACCTCACCTAATAGGGGAGGCTTTAAAATTTATCCATTTTATCAATAAAGGAGAACTTCCATGAGCAATTCATCGCTCGACCCGAAAAAGGAAGCGCATGCTTTCATGTCCGATAAATCGTACGGTACATTACTGTGCCTCCTGTCCGATGCACTGTTTAGTATTGTCTATATTTTTGTGCAGTTTATTAATAAGAATACTTTTACCCAAGATTTCATTTTTGGATCCACGTGGAGAGCGGAATGGATTCTCTGTTTTAAAGAATGGATTGCCGCCGCGTTCGCCCTTCCGATTTTCCTGTATCTCTATTTTACGGGTAAAACCGTAATTCCGGGTGTAAAGGTAATTATCGGTCTGATTGTCGCTGCGTTTTTCTGTGAGTACATCGGTATCGGTCATCACGTTCTTGCCAACGACTATATCGGCATGGCGCTTGGACTTCCGGTCATCCGTACAATTACGATTCTCGGTTGCGCTATCTTTGGTGCGATTCTACTTAAAGAACGAATTACATCGATGAAAGTCGCGATGATTCTCGTTCTGATTTCCGCTGTCGGACTTTTCGGATACAGTAACTTCCTCGCTTCGACACCTGTAGCGGCTACGGACGTAGCAGAAAAAATCGTAAAATATGGAAGCTGGAACATTCCATGCGACATTCGGACATTTGGTTTTATCTGTGCCTTCATCACCGGTATGGGGTACGCGATTTACACGTTGATTCTGCGTGCCGTGATGAAAAAACCAGAACTGAAAGAGGGAGAAGAGGCTCCGAAACCGGTATCGGCATATTTCGTGGTCTCGATGGTTTTCGGATTCGGCGGGCTTTTCGGGTTTATCGCCATGCTCGGTAAAATGAAGGCGGCGGGCGAGTCGCTCAGTGCGTTAACCACCGCGATTCCAGCTCCATGGTGGTATTGTATTATTGCAGCGGGTGTATTGACGTTCGTCGCGTTTTATCTGAAAAACCTTTCCTATCGATACGCTTCTGCGTCGAAAGCGGCAGCGATGTCTGTGCTGCAGGTACTTCTGAACATCTGCGCGGGAATGCTCATTTTCCACGAGCCGACCAACCCAGTTTTCTGGGGTGGCGCGGTTCTAACTGTCGTGGGGATTATTCTCGCCAGCCGAACGAACTAAAATCAGAAAAAGTCAGGAAAGGACGGAAATGGATACGCATAAAATCGTAATTCTAGACGGTTACGCACTGAATCCTGGTGATTTAGATTACTCACCGTTGCGGAAATTTGGTGAGCTAATTGTTCATGACCGATGTACGCGCGAGGAGATTCCCCTGCTCGCTCGTGACGCGGATATCATTCTTGGAAATAAAGCATTATTAGGTGAGGCGGAATTCGCTCAGCTTCCCCGACTGAAATACGTCGGAATTCAGGCGACTGGATATAACGTCGTAGATATGGAAGCCGCCCGAAAATATGGAATTACGGTCACGAACGTCCCAGCTTATAGTACTGCGTCGGTAGCACAGCAGACTTTCGCGCACCTTCTGAATCTCACATTCCATCTAGCGGAGCATTCTGCGGAAGTCCGAGATGGTGTGTGGTCGCGGAATGCGGATTTTACATACTGGAGCCATCCTCTAGAAGAACTGGCCGGTAAGACGCTTGGGCTGGTTGGTTACGGAAACATTGCGCAGAAAGTCGCTCAGATTGCGCGTGCGATGGATATGGAAGTCATTTTTGTTCGGAGTCGTTCCACGCAGTCGGAAGTAGATGACCTTTTCCGTCGGTCAGACGTGGTGAGTCTTCACTGTCCAGCTACGCCAGCAACGATTAAAATGGTAAATGCAGAGCGTCTCGCGTTGATGAAACCGACCGCGTTTCTGATTAATACTGCGCGTGGCGTACTCGTGGATGAAATTGCGCTTGCGGACGCGTTAAATAGTGGGAAAATTGCCGGTGCTGGTCTGGATGTGCTGGCAGAAGAACCACCGAAAGTTGATAATCCGTTACTTTCCGCGCGAAACTGTTTCTGCACCGCCCATATCGCATGGGCAACGCTCGCAGCACGGAAACGGTGTCTGGAGACGGTTATCAGAAATGTAGAAATGTTCCTCGCCGGCACGCCGATTAATGTGGTTTCATAAACCGCCCTGCTCCGTGTAAATTCGGAAATAAGTCACATTATCAGTATATATATTATTCTAGCTTTTACTGAGGTACATATAAATAGAAAAAGCCCATAATGAAAGGATTTTTTCCTTTTATTATGGGCTTCATATCTTTCAGAAGCACTTTCAGAATGGATCATGACCTTGACACGTTCCCAAATCACTTTCTTAAATCACCTCTTGAATTACTTCCTAAACGGTTTTTTCAGGCACGCGACGCAGATTTCCTGATGACTGTAGTGTAACTGTCGCGCACGGACGATGTTAAAGCCCCATGACCGTATCCGCGAGAGGTAATCTTTCACCTCGAAACCCATGTTCCAGTCCGGGAATTTTAGCGTCAGCAACATTCCGCGTACGTTCACTTCTGGGTGCATCACGACGGACTCAATTACGTCCAGTGTGTAATTTGGTGGCACGTTAATATCACACGTCAGCCAGCGTACATGCCGAAATTCACGACGTTTCACGAATGCGATTCGGGAACGAACATGCCGAAAATTTGGTTCCGCGAGCACGTTGGGGTGCATTTCTGCCGGGTCAACACCGATGACGGAACAACCGCGAGAAAGTAATGCCTGCGTCGCTCCGCCCGGCGCGCTACCGATTTCACACACCTGCGCGTCATAAATCGGGAAATGTGACCATCTCACCGCCTCTTCCATTTTCAGCCACGCCCGCGATACGACATATTCCGGCATCTGCAGGTCCAACATCCCGCCCGGAAACGCCGACTGAAAAGAATGCACACGGTGCCAGCCGATAATCCATTCATGACGCGGTCCCGGCGCTTTCTCCGCCTTTTTCCCCTTCCGCTTCTTCATCGGTCTGGGAGCCTGTGGAGTCGGTGATTCTTTCGCATTTTCCGTACTTCCCTCCTCATTCTCCGCCTCATCACGCTGAGCACGGAAACTTGAAACACGTTCCGGCGGTGTGGGATTCACGAGAATCACGTCGAGAACCAACTCACCATCCTGGGCGGGTTCCGTCTGGTTTTTCGCCTTCAGAGAATCGTATGGATATGCCTCGGACAGCGTTTCACACAGAGAATAAACCTCCGGCGTCAGTCGCGGCTCGAACTTGTAATCGCCGATTTTATGCAGATCGCGTCCGAAAACGTGAATTCGGTCAAAACGCATATCCTGCGTCATTTCCCACAATTTTGGGATGAGTTCCTCGACCGTCTCGCCGCGCAACGAGCCGATGGAATAGCCCCAAGTCCGCGAAAAAACGCTACGCAACGACATTTCCATCTTCTGTAACGTCGCGATATTTTCGTCCGTCAATTTAAAGGTCAACAGACCGGGACGCGAAAACGCAAGCCGAGCTTCCGGAAACTGCGTCGCCACTTCCGCCTTAATAATCGGTTCCGCCCCGACCTGCGAGGTAGTAAAAATGAAATTAGACGTCATATATTTTTTTCGATTAGGTACACGAGCACCACACGCTCCAATGAATGAACATTTACGATAGAAAACACTGATTAAGTCGCCTTTTATAAAACGAAAAGATTTTTGTAACGAAGTCGAATAAGTTTTTAGGCTAAACTCATTATGCAAGATTCCACCCTATCGGGAGGAACTTGCTACCCGTAAAGACGGAGCCGCCGTGGGGAGACAACATTTTGAATGTTGTCTCCCCAGACCCCTCTTTCAAAAACTTCTTTGTAGCGACGACGTCGCAGGTATTTCATCAGCGTTTCCAATAATATATTTCTATCACAAGCCGTGGTATGTGTCAAGGGTGGAGTGCCGTAATTTCAGGAAAAAATTAAAAATTTCCACTTTTTTCAGGGTGGCTCTTGAAATGGGAAGGTTGTTATGTTATAATAAAAATAGCGATGACCTTTCCAGATTCTCAAGCGACTTTTCCGCCTTTTGAACAGCCTGAACTAGGTCTCGCGCTGTCGCCCTCAAATTTACCGTAATTGTATTGGAATTAGCCATAAAGGATACTCAAAATGGAGAATTATAGATTTTTGTATAAATTAGCGTGTTTCACTTTCGCGGTGTTTCCGGTTGGCGCGGGAATGTTTTGGCTTTTCTCTCTGCTTCCCGGCGGCGTTTTTCTCGGTGTGGTGTGCGCCATCGCCTACGTTTACATCATGAATAAAATTCTCGACAAGTTATATGACGACCTGATTCGGCGTATCGAAAACATCGACAAACCGATTCAATGGGGAAAGGTTTATTTTGCGCTATTCCTAACCCTTGTAACCGTTTTAGTGTATATTCTCGCGCTAGGGATGTAATCACCACAACGCGGCGAAGGCTTTTTTTTCCGCGACGGTCGCCATTCGGGGTTTCGCCTCGAATTCGTGACAGTACGGGAAACTGGAGAATTTTAGCGCGTCCTTTCCGCTTCATCCATATTTTTTTGGAAGTCAGCGACTTCGGCGTTTATGTTTACCGTGATTGTATTGGAATCTGCCATAAAGGACACCCCAAATGGATATGAATAAAATTTTTAAGTTTGGCACAAAAACGATGAAATACAGCAATAATAGCGCGGAATGTTGCGCTTACGGTTGCGTGCATGTTTTTTTCGCCGTGATTATGTCGTGTATTCTATACTCCGCAGGACTCGGTTCTGATTTTGCTCTTATTATGAGCATTCTTATGTTTCCGGTTTTTGTCTGGTTCAATCACAAAATCGCGGAAAGTATCTTTTGCCGGCGGAAATTTTAACCGCTTTTGAGTCCCCCGTCGGACTGTGTCCACTTCCGTAGTTGTTTCCGCTTTACTGCGGGCGGGGACACCTGCACTCCCAGTGTTTTGAAATGATAGAACAGGATTCGTTAATATGGAATACCCACTCGAATATAAACCGAAAGAAAGCTGGGAGAAATGTCAGTTTTGTGGTCAGGAAATGAAGTATGACGAGCCGCACTATACGTTTTCTCTGGAAGGATTGTTACTCAACCAAGAAGGAGGCAGTGCCGTCACGGACTTATTCCATGTCGGCATGCTCTGGAACATGACTTTACACACTGAAAACGAAGAACCAACGTTTAAATCAATCGACATTATCGATGAACTCAATCAGGAGTGCGTCGAGTTCTCTTTCTGCTCGTTTTCGTGCCTGAGAAAATGGGTGAATCAAATTCTGGACGACTGCGAGAAGAAATTTGAAGAGGCGAAACAACACGCTTCTGATAATTAGCATCTCTGCTTTCTGTGACGGAATCCCACCCCGACGAGAATGAGCAGAGGTGGAATTGCTAGGAGTAAAAGAAGGTTACGGCGTTGCTCTTGCTGTTTTTTTTTGGTATTTCTGGATTTGTTCCACGGCAATGTTTCGAACGGGTCGCATAACGCTAGATTCTTTCTGCATCTGCATTTTGGACGCTTCCAAGAGTTCCTGCGCCGGCACGTCTTTCAAAAAATCTTCCCACTGTCGCTCGTAAAATTGCGGGTCATCGCTCTGCCAGAGGGCGTAAATAGCAGGATACTGCCAAATCTTGGTTTTCATTCCTTTGGCACGACTACGCCTCTCAAGCTGCCATCGGTCATTATCTTCATACGTCGCACACGGAAACGGATAATTTCGCGATGTGTAAAAAATCAATTTGTTGGAAACTGGCATATCGTAACGGTCCGCCACGTACAATTCTGTTTCCAGCAAGATTTCGACCCGAAGCGGGAGTGGAAGTGTCTCCACCTCTTTCAAAAACGCGACGGTTTCCGTATCGATTTTTTCCGGCGGAACGAATAAAACTCGTGTAATATAACGATTTATGTAATACTGTAACCTCGAATCTCGTGCGTTGAATTGCGTCCAATCCTCCGCGGAAAACTCTGGCCAAGAATCATCGATTTTATCGTTTTTTTGCGTTTTGTAAGTCTTCCATACCTCCCGGACAGAAGGTGAAAGCGCGGACGGAAAACAGTCCCAACATTCAAGAATCGAGCGTGCAAACCCCCCAACCTCGAACGGAGCGTGTTCCCGTATCCAGTTGTCGGGTGCCTTAGAATTTAATATCGGACGTGGAAGAAAATAATGAAATTCGCAGCGAGAAATTTTCTCATGCGCACTTCTCCGCTGTTTCGATTGAACGGCAAATTCGTAATTGAAAGCCGGGTCTCCAATGCAGGAAAACGCAGGTTCCGTGTCGTTCCGATATTCCGCGATAATGGGGAGATATTTCGTGTCCAGCGAGTAAAAAAGTACCGCGAAAATCAGGCACCGTTCCTTTGCCGTCGCCCCGTCCAACCGGGAAACACAGGCTTCCAAATCGGCTTCCGTCGCACTTCGCGCAAACTCCATAAATTCATAAAACGACGGTTCGGGCAGCATTCTCCACTCCTTGACTTCCGCAGTAAACGGATGTAGCGGAAAATGTACCATATTCTGCGCGTACTCTTCGAGCGTTTCGAGAAACGTGTCATTCCCCTTCGATTCCTCCCCGAAACAAGCGGAAGGCACGCAAAAACCGAGCAAAATCCACAAAATGATAAGAGGAGAAACTAAGCAGAATAATACTTTCTGAAACATGGTTGCCTCCTTTATGAACCGCAGAATAAGGCGCCTTTTATAAAATAATGAGTTTTTTGAGACGGGTTAGAGTAAGTTTTAGACTAAACACCAACGCCAATTTCACCCTGTCGGGAGAAATCGGCTACCCGTCGCGAGGTAACGCCCGTGGGAGAAACCATTTTTTGCAAAAATAGGTTTCTCCCAACCCCTCTTCCAAAAAAACTCTTAATCACGTTCTACGAACGCTTGCTTTTTAAATATTTATTTCTATCTATTAATATCAAGAGTTTTTTGAGGGGGAGTGTGAGGGGGGAACTATTTTGAAAAAAATGTTCCCCCCTCACGAATGTTTATGTCTCTCAATGCTAAACACCAACGCCAATTTCACCCTATCGGGAGAAATCGGCTACCCGTCGCGGGGTGACGATCGTGGGGAGAAAACATTTTTGCAAAATTGTTTTCTCCCCAGCCCCACTAAAACGGTAAAACGGTTAAATTGCCGAATCAGGTTGGGCGGTCTTGTCGCAAGTCGTTTCGCAACGCGTAACGACGGTGAAGCGAGATTTCAGGTCGCGTCGGGATTGAAAAAACAAAAAACTCTTGATCGCAATCTTCGATTGCCTGCTTTTAGAGATGTTTTTAGTCTTTGATGGCGTTTACCGTCTTGTACGCGCCCTGGAGGAATTCTTCCAGACCGTCCAGTCCCTGCGTGAATTTCGTGTTCAGGAACGTGTCGACCGCCTCTTTCGCCATCCAGTCGCCCCAGATCATCGCGCCAAGGCACAGAACGTTCGCGTTGTTAATCGCACGGCACATTTTCGCTGCGAAAACAGATTCGACGACCGACGCATGAATGCCCGCGAAACGGTTCGCTACAATCGACATTCCCATTCCACTTCCACAGAGCAGAATTCCGCGAGCGGTCGGGTCCTGCTGAAGTTTTTTGCAAGCGACTGGCGCGCAATCGTAATATGCAATGTCCTGCCCCTTCTGGGAACCGACATCTTCCACGTCGTAACCGTCGGCAATGAGTTTCGCTTTAATGGAATCTTTCAAGTCAACTGCGAACGGGTCCGCCGCGATGATGATTTTTTTCATTTTTTTCTCCTGAGAAACAGTTTCATTTTTGTTTTTGCCAGCCGCCGTCGCCGTTTCGCTCGCGCCCACAACCAGAGCACTCGCAGCCGCAGTTACCGCCGCTGTCTGAAGAAATTCACGTCGATCCATGATTCTTCCTTTCTTCTCTTCTCTAAAATTTCCTCCACGCTTTCGCGCATCGGTTTTCCAGTTACTTCTTTTATTTTACCTGTTTCCAACCGTTTCAACAAGGGGTACAGGTCTGTTTTTCGCAAAATTTCCCAGAAAATTTCAGTTTTATTAACAGAAGACATAACCAGATAATACCAGACAATGATTACTTATCAATCTGTGGGGGAAACTTTTTCATAATAGTTCCCCCTATCGTGCCTCTCGTTATATCCCCGTGTTTTTAACACAATTTCTTAATATTAGGATATAACTTGATATAAAATGATAC
>JAUNAI010000377.1 GCA_030527705.1 Planctomycetia bacterium
CTCAGAAAACCTTTCAGAAAGTCTCTCGTAAAGGTTACAGGAAATACCGGATTTTATTATTCTTCTCCGTTCCTGTCCGGGAGAATTCCGTGAGAAAGATGTCTGGGAACTCATGCGGAAATATCCGCTGACACCGATTCTTGCGGTTACGGGAAATTGGTGTGAGGGGGAGTCGCGCAGTGGTTTTCCGCTCGCTGGTGTGCATTCCGTTTCATGGTACGATTTCGCTGCCATGTCACCATTGGAATGGTGGGCCTTTACTCAGAATTGGGCGACGGTGTGGGCATTACCACCTTCTACGTTACCGGAACACCGTACGTTGTTTGAGTTGAAACGGGAAGAAGAGTGGAACTCGCATGCTTCCGCCACGCTTTTTGGACCGATTCCGGCAGAAAAAGTGTGGAAAATCCGAATCGAGAGTGACGATTTCACACAATTTTCGTTCCTCCGCGATTTTTGTCGACGTGCATTGGCGAAAATGCTCACCACCTCCGACGCGCTTCAAATTTCTTCACCGTGGGAACGCGGAACGCAGGGAAAAATCCTTCCGACGGACCCAGAGGCCGACTTCTTGTTTTTCGATTTTCCCGACTTCATGGAGGAGACGGTTCAGTGGTTTTACTCCCTGAAAAAACGGTATCCACACGCAATTTACATCGCATTTACTGAGTTTCCACGTCCGGACGAGTGGAATTTTCTAAAACGTTGCGGTGTCGATGCTATTTTTCCGAAACCATTCCGAATCGCGGATCTTCTTTTCTTCTGCCGGCAGTGTTTAACGGGAGAAAAAAGCCTCACATTTCCGAAAGTAAACACTGAATAACTGGGAACATGGCGCATGGCTCACAATTGTGGGTAAAATGGTGTGATTTTTAGGGAATAAATCTTTCCCAAATTGCGTAATGTATATTATGATTTCGTCTTAAAAGTACAGTATTTTCTGCGGGCGAGACGCTCGCGCTCCTACTAGGAATGAATCAGCGCGTATGAAAGGATACACACATGACCCCGTCAAAAACGGAAAATAAATTGAAAACAGCAGAAAATTTTGACACACCAGAGGCGGTCGATGCGGAAATTCTACGTCTTCTGGAACTCCGTGCACAGTTGACGCTTGGTAAGTCTTCTGAAAAGACCGCGAGTGTAAAACGTTTAAAACCGCTTCTGAATGCGGATGCGAAAAACGAGATTCTTCGCGACGTTCGTTCCCTCTGTGACGCGCTCATTCAGCCTCGGAAAGTTGCGTTTCTTGGGCCGATGTACAGTTTCACACACCAAGCAGCACTAAAATTTTTCGGTCTCGGCGTGGAACTCTCTCCCGTGACGACGATTGGAAGCGTTTTCGAGGAAGTGGAACGTCGGCAGTGCGATTTTGGTGTCGTTCCGGTCGAAAACTCCACCGATGGACGTGTCGTGGATGCTCTGGAAACGTTCACACACGCGCACGTTCAGATCTGTGGCGAGGTTTTACTCCCGATTCATCATACGCTGATGAGTGTCTGTCCGCGAGCTGAAATCAAGACGGTTTACAGTAAACCACAAGCGTTATCGCAGTGTCGACACTGGCTGTCACGGAACTTACCGAATGTGCGACTTGAGGAGACTGCGAGTACTGCCGCAGCCGCGCAAATTGCGAAAAATACGCCGAATTCCGCCGCTGTGGCGAGTATTTTAGCCGCGAAAGCGTACGGTCTGAACGTTTTAGCTCCGGAAATTGAGGATTCCCGGTCGAATGTGACCCGTTTTTTGATTCTCGGAATAGAAGACGCTTTGAAATCTGCCCGAAACAAGACGATGCTTATGTTCGAGCTTCTTCACGAATCTGGTGCGCTGGCGGATGCGATGGCGATTTTTAAGCGGAATCATGTCAATTTAACGTGGATTGAGTCCTTTCCGTTGCCGCAAGAACGCGGAAAGTACCTGTTTTTCGTAGATATGGAAGGGCACCGCTCCCAGATTAAAATCCGTCGGACACTCGCCGCGCTAGAGAAAAAAAGCACGCGTCTCGTCCTTCTCGGCTCCTATCCTGCCGCAGAACTGGAACAGAAATAGATTCTTCATGATTTCACTTAAACGTTTATTTTAAATAAAAAATAGCCCGTAATGTCACAATTAAAAGGAGCGTAATTACGGGCTGTATCTATTTTTTCTCTATCCGCGACGGTGTAGGAGGAAGGCTCCTCCCAGCCTCCCGGCCAGTCCCATCCGCCTTCAGGTTTCCACCCGTCATGGGATAAACCTTTTAATACACGACTGATTAAATTGACTCATATTTGTTATATGCCAACTTTTTCTCTTGTTAACGAAAAACGAGTAAAAAACGTAAAAATTCCAGAATTTTTGAAAAAATATCTCCGAGGGGGGCCTTTTCTAGATAAAAGTTTCAGGTAAAATATGGATATAATTTAGTATAGGTTAAAATGAACGGATAGTATATTAACGTTCCAAAATATTTTGACAAAAAACAAAACGAAATCAGAAGGAACCCTCATGAAAAAAATCATGCACGTGGACCAGATTCCCGTGAATCCGGTAGAACAGGAAGGCGCACAGCGCGCGAAAATGCGTCTTTTAATTGGTGCTCAGGATGGAGCACCGGTTTTCGCCATGCGTCAATTCGAGCTTGAGCCGGGCGGTTGTACGCCGAGTCACGAGCATCCGTGGGAGCACGAAATGTACATTTTACAGGGGTCCGGCACGATTCACTGTAGTGGAGAAGAAACGCCCGCGCGACCGGGAACTTTTGCGTTTATTCCGCCGAATGAACCGCATCAGGTGGTGAATAATGGGATGATTACGTTAAAATTTCTCTGCCTGATTCCGGTGACGCAGAATTGCGGGTGTCCGGTAAAATAGAGGAAGAAAAGAACAAGAAACACGAAAAAGAGAAAGAAAAAAGCAAGCAATCGAAGATTGCGATTAAAATGTTTTTGAAAGAGGGGGTAGGGGAGAAAACAATTTGCAAAATGTTTTCTCCCCACGGGCGTAACAACATGACGGGTAGCGTAGATTCCTCCGAGTTTACTCGGTGGAATCGGGCGTTAGTGTTTAAAAATTACGCCCATGCCAAAATGCTTTCGATATTGAAAAATGTTATATTTCTAAACGCCAACGCCGAATTTCACCCTATTGGGAGAAATCGGCTACCCGTTTCGCTTCCACGTCCGTGGGAGGAAAACAATTTTGCAAAAATGCTTTCCCCCCAGACCTGAAAACGGTTAAATTACCGAATCGCGATGGGCGGTCCTTCCGCAAGTCGTTTCGCAACGCGTAACGACGGCGAAGCGAAATTTCAGGTCGCGTCGGGAT